>JBFGLK010000554.1:0-3073 GCA_041576195.1 Promineifilaceae bacterium (SeqCode) | reverse complement strand
CGGTATCCAGCTGCGAGATCCGGCCGCGGCGGCGACCGCCGTGATCCGGACGGGCCAGGATCCTGTGGTCGCCGTGGTCCGGGCCGGCCGCGGGGATCGCGGCCGCCGCCAGCCCCAGTTCGGCGAAGACCTCCGCCGTCAGGGTGCCCAGCCGGTTGACCCCCTCCCGATTGGCGGTGTAGCTGTTGATGCCCACCATCTGGCGCAGGAGGTCCAGGTAGTCCGGCAGACGGGCGGTGAGAAATGCCTTGAGCGCGTCAACGTTCATCGTCGAGGTCCGCCATTGGGGGCGCGAGCAACAGCAGCGTCAGCAGCGCTGCGCGCTCGGGTAGCGAGGCCACCAGCACGTGCTCGTGATCGGCGTGCGCCCCAGCGCCAACCGGACCGAGCCCGTCCAGGGTGGCCGTGTATTGACTGGTGGTGTTGCCGTCGGAGGCGCCGCCAACCGCCGTCTCCTCAATCGCCAGGCCGATAGTGGCCGCCAGGCCACGCGCGTGGCGCCAGAGCGCCTGGTTGGCCGGCGTGCGCTCGAGGGGCAGGCGTTCGATGCCACCCTCGAGCTCCAACGTCGTCCCTGGCAGGCCGGGTCGTAGCGCCCGCAGGGCCGCGTCCACCCGGCGTCCATCCACCGCGGTCGGCACGCGCACGTCGACCAGGGCCTCGCAGACGGCCGGCACGACGTTCGGGCGTACCCCGCCGTGAATGACGCCGACGTTGACGGTGACGCCGTTGTCCGGATCGTTGAGGGCGTCGATGGCCGGCAGCATCGCCGCCAGGGCCATGATGGCGTTGATCCCGTCTTCGGGCGCCAGCCCGGCGTGCGCCGCGCGGCCGGTGATCTTGAGGCGATAGTCGCCGGTGCCCTTGCGGGCGGTCTTCAACTTGCCGGCAGGCCCATGGGCCGGCTCGAGCACCAGCGCCCGATCCATGCGCGCCGCCAGGCGGGCGATGTGCGGCGTCGACTCCGGACTGCCGATCTCCTCGTCCGTATTGATAACCACGAAGGGCGGCACCGCCGGGGTCAGTTTCAGATCCCGCAGCGCCTGGAGGGCAAAAATCATTGCCACCAGGCCGGCTTTCATGTCGAGGACGCCGGGTCCGCGCAGGCGCTCGTCCTCGACGACCAGCGGCATCCGGGCTAGAGTGCCCACGGGCCAGACCGTGTCGGCGTGACCGACGAGAAGCTGTCCACGGACCGACGCGCTGTCACCGGCCGGCCGGGCCAGGAGGTGGCCGCCCGTCCGCTCGCCTGGGAGAAGCGTCACCTCCAGGCCGACCGCCTCCAGTTCGGCCGCCAGGACCGCCAGGAGGGGCGCCTGGGCTGCCGGCACGTCCGATGGCGACTCCAGAGATACCAGCCGGGCCAGAAGATCGATCATCGCCGGGAGCCGGTCGGCCAGATACGCCTGGATCTTCGGTCCGGGAGACCTACCCAGGTCTGTGTGCTCCCAGTCCACCTGTGGTTGGTTCACATGCTCCTCCGGTGCTTTCGCTGGCGGCGCGGGGATTACGGAGTGGTTCGCGGCGAGCGGGGCGCGGCATTGCCGGCAACCACGGCCAGGTTGTCGCGCACGATATTGGCCTCTGGATCCATGGTGATGAGCCAGTCGGCCAGGTGGCGCAGGGCCGCGTGCATGCCCGCGGTGGCCCGGGGAAAGCCGATCTCGTGCAGGGAGAGGAGCAGGCGGCCCGGGCCCCGCTCCTGGATCAGCAGCCCGACGCGTTGCGAGACGGGCTCTTCGCTGACGAACACCTCGACCATGAGCGACCGGTGCCGCGCCGCCGCATATGCCTCCAGGAGCCGCACGCGTACCGGGCCGTAGGCGCCCTCGCTCATCGCGAAGCGGTCGTGAATCAGGGCCAGGGAGAGGCGCGTCTCGATCAGGACATTGGGCATGGCGAGCTCCTGTGGAATGGGAAAGGCCACGGCGCCCGGGCTCTCGTTGCGCTGCCACAGGAAGTAGTGGCAGGTGACGCCTGCTTCCAGCGCCTGGCGCTCATACTTCGTCCGCGGTCGGGTCGGGTCATCCGTGAGATAGGTCGCGTCGGTCCGGCTCTCGAAATGCGGGCTGCGGGCGAGGCAATCGGCGATCCAGGCCTGGTAGTCGGCGTGATCTGTGGCGATGTCGAGTGGGGCGCCGGGCGCCATCCGCGTGGCCAGGAGGCGCAGGAAGCGGTCGTTGATCAGGCGGCGGTGGTGATGCGCCGCCTTGGGCCACGGATCGGGGAAATTGACATAAACACCGGCCAGGGACCCGGGGTGGCATAGGGCCCAAAGCACGGACTGCGCCCCGCCATAGACGAGGCAGACGTTGGACAGGCCATGGCGCCGCAGGCGATCCTCCGTGCGGCGCAGGGACGGATTGGAGATCTCCACGCCCAGCACGTTGGCCTCGGTCCGGCGGGTCGCCAGGTCGACCAGGAAGTGGCCGCCGCCAAAGCCGATCTCGACCAGGAGCGGGGCGGCGCGGCCGAAGCGCGCCGGCCAATCGACCGGCCAGGGCAGGCGCTGGGCAAGGAGCGCGGCGGAGGGCATGCCGGCATTATACGCCAGCGCCCGGGAAAAGGGGATACCGGCAGGACGCGGGGCCGGACCGGGCGAGGCGATTTCGCCCGGCCCGCGTCCACGCTAGACGAACAACCCGTAGACGAGGGCCACGACGACGCCGAAGGCGACGTGCCCCATCAGCCCGCCCAGGAAGCTCATCATACCCCCTGAGGCAGTCATGTAAAGCCCGGGCGCCGGCACATTGCCGGCCCGGATGCCGGCATGCATCACCGGCATACCGCCCATGACCAGCCCGACGACGAGCCAGTGCCCAACGCCAAACAACAGCCCGCCCAGCAGGCCAACCGAGCCCACCCCGGCGCTCCATAGGAGCGCGTAGACGATGGCGAAGACGATTCCCATCATCAGGTGTGCGATCATGCCCAGTGACCGATTGCCCTGGCCGTTGAACATCGATCCCAGCATGCCGACGATGTCCATTCGGGGCAGTCCCATTTGCGGGGCGAGGCGCATCAGCGCAGTCATAACCAGCGTACCCACGAGGCCCGCGAGGGCGGCGGCGAT
>JBFGLK010000553.1:0-3080 GCA_041576195.1 Promineifilaceae bacterium (SeqCode) | reverse complement strand
CTGGACGAGATCGTCGCCGAGTGACCGCGCCCTAAGGGGGAACAGATAATGCAAGCAGTCGTCTTTTTCGAGCATGGAGAGCTGGACCAGGTGCGCCTGGCGGACGTGCCGGCACCCTCGCCGGGCCCCGACGAGGTCGTTCTTGACGTCAAGGCGGCCGCCGCCAATCGCCTCGACCTGTGGGTGCTTGAAGGGTGGCCCAGCCTGAAGCTCAAGCTGCCTCACATCCTGGGCAGCGATGGGGCGGGCGTGGTCGCCGCGGTCGGCGAGGAAGTGGAAGGCATCGCTATTGGGGCACGCGTGGCCGTCAACCCAACCTACAGCTGCGGCCGATGCGCCTTCTGCCGCGCCGGCCAGGATCACATGTGCGATCGGTTCGCCATCTTTGGCGAGCACCTGCCCGGCTTCTTCGCCGAGCAGATCGCCGTGCCGGCACGCAACCTGGTCCCCGTGCCCGACGACGTCAGCTTCGCCACCGCCGCCGCCGCCTCACTCGTCTTCGTCACCGCCTGGCACTCGCTCATCGTGCGCGGCCGGCTGCAGGCGGGCGAGGACGTGCTGGTCGTCGGCGCGGGCGGGGGCGTCAACACCGCGTGCATCCAGATCGCGCGGCTCGCGGGAGCCCGGCGCATCTACGTCGTCGGCTCCAGCGAGGAGAAGCTGGCCCTGGCTCGCGATCTGGGGGCGGACGTGCTCATCAACCGCCACGAGGAGGACTGGAGCCGGGCGCTCTTTCGGCTCACCGGGCGCCAGGGGGTGGACGTGGTGGTGGATAACGTCGGCGCGGCCACCTACGCCGGCTCGCTGCGGGCGCTCAAGCGGGGTGGCCGTCTCCTGACCGTCGGCAACACCAGCGGCGCCCGCTTTGAATTCGACAACCGGTACATGTTCGGCAAGCACCTGACGATCGTCGGCAGCACCATGGGGCCGCAGGCCGACTACGAGACCGTGATGGGCCTGATCTTCGAGGGCCGGCTCCGCCCGATTATCGACTCTACCTACCCGCTGGACCAGGGTCCGGCGGCCCTACGGCGGCTCGCTTCAGGTGAGGCGACGGGCAAGGTCGTGGTGGCCGTCGACGCCTGATCGCCCGGTTCAGGACAGGTCCACGACTTCGTCGCCGACCACCCGGCGCAGCTCGGCCACCTGGATGCGCAGCAGGGTGTCGATGCCCCCGCCCCCGACGTAGAGCGTCGTCTGCTCCAGCGCCCGCTTCTCCAGCATCGTGCGCACCGGCTGGCGGTGTCCGAACGGGGGCACCGTCCCGATGGGGTAGCCCAGCCATTCCATCACCTCGTCGGCGTTGGCCAGACGCACGCGCCGCCGGCTGACGCCGAGGTGCGACGCCAGCCGGCGATATTGCACGCGCGCCTCGCCATTGGCGATGACCAAGAGGGGCTCGCCTTCTACCAGGAACAGGAGCGACTTCCCGATCTGATCGGTCTCGGCGCCGACCGCCGCGGCCGCTGCCGGCACCGTCGGCGTCTCTTCTGCCAGCCGCACCGGCTCGGCGTCGATGCCGTTCTCGCGAAGGTAACGGGCCAGATCGTCCGGGGTCAGCATCTTGTCTCTCCTTGTCCTGCCTTACGCGATGGCAGAGGCGTGCGCCCAGGCCAGTGGTCCGCCCGCAGCGCGCCGCCGGGTGCACGCCGCCATCTATAGCTGTACAATCGAAACCGCGCAAATCTGCCTGCCATGTCGAGCGACCCATGTCCCAACTCACCAGCCGGATCAGCACGCACAGCCCCGAGTATCGACGCAACTTCGAGCACAATCAGGCCCTGGCCCAGGAGCTGGCGACACGCCAGCGGGCGGCGGCGTCCGAGCGGCCGGCGGCGGTAATCGCCCGACAGCACGAGCGAGGCAAGTTGCTCGCTCGCGAGCGCGTCAACGCGGTCCTCGACCCGGACAGCCCGTTCCTGGAGCTCTCGCCGCTGGCCGCCACGGACATGTACGACGGCGAGGCGCCGAGCGCCGGCATCGTCACCGGCATCGGCCAGGTCCAGGGCGTCGAGTGCATGCTTGTGGCCAACGATCCCACCGTCAAAGGAGGTACCTACTTCCCCGAGACGGTCAAGAAGCACGTGCGGGCCCAGAACATCGCCGCCGAAAACCACCTCCCGTGCATCTACCTTGTCGACTCCGGAGGCGCCTTCCTTCATCTGCAGGCCGACGTCTTCCCCGACCGGGACCACTTCGGCCGCATCTTTTACAACATGGCGCGCATGTCGGGCCAGGGCATCACCCAGATCGCGGCCGTCCTCGGCTCCTGCACCGCGGGCGGCGCTTACATCCCGGCCATGGCCGACGAGACGATCATTGTGCGCGAGAGCGGCACCATCTTCCTGGCCGGCCCGCCGCTGGTCAAGGCAGCCACCGGCGCGGACGTGACCGCCGAGGAGCTCGGCGGCGCGGACGTGCACACGCGCATCAGTGGCGTGGCGGATCACTTCGCCGAGACCGAGGAGCAGGCGCTGGCCTGGGTACGCGACGTCGTCGCCCACCTCAACCGGCGAAAGTACGTCCCGTGGCAGATGGCCGCGCCAGAAGAGCCGATCTACGATCCAACGGAGCTGTATGGCATCATCCCGGAGGACCCGCGCACGGCCTACGACGTGCGAGAGGTGATCGCCCGGCTGGTTGACGGCTCGCGCCTGTCGGAATTCAAAGCCCGCTACGGCCCAACGATCGTGTGCGGCTTCGCCCACATCCTGGGCGTGCCGGTGGGCATCGTGGCCAACAACGGCCTGCTTTTCAGCGAGTCGGCCCTGAAGGCCACGCACTTCATCCAGCTGTGCGGCCAGCGGGGCACCCCCCTGCTCTTCCTGCAGAACATCGCCGGGTTTATGGTCGGCGTCGATTACGAGAACGGGGGCATCGCCAAGGACGGGGCCAAGATGGTCATGGCGGTGAGCAACGTCAACGTCCCGCGCATCACCCTGTTGCACGGCGTCAGCCACGGTGCCGGCAACTATGGCATGTCCGGCCGGGCCTACGATCCCCGCTTTCTTTTCAGCTGGCCCAACAGCCGCATCAGCGTGATGAGCGGCGAGGCCGCTGCCGGCACCTTGTGGACGGTG
>JBFGLK010000552.1:0-3082 GCA_041576195.1 Promineifilaceae bacterium (SeqCode) | reverse complement strand
GGCTTGTTCATGAAGGCGGTGACGACGCCGACCTTTTGCCGGTTGCCACGTGAGTACTCGCGGATCCGGCGGTTGGTGTCGAGGTCGAGGCGATCCGCCAGCTCCTGCCAGTAGGGGGGATCGTCGTTGTTCTTCTGCAAGGCGGCGTACATCCTGAAGAACTGGGCGGCTCTCAGGTTGCCGTAAAGGCTGAGCTCCCCTGGCAAATAGCCCACCTGCTCCCGCGCGGCGACCCCGTCCTGCTGGGTGTCAAGTCCAAAGACACGCGCCGAGCCACGCGTCGGCCGAATCACGTCCATAAGCACGCGCTGGGTCGTCGTCTTGCCGGCACCGTTCGGACCCAGGAAGCCGTAGATCTCCCCGATCTCCACCCGGAGATCCACATTCAGAATCCCGCGGTGCCGGCCGTAGTAAACGGTCAGCCCCTCGGTCTCGATCGCGTAGTCGCTCATCCTGTCCTCCAGGGCCACGGCGCCGGTCCTCAATCCGGCTCCTCACCGGTGCCGGCAGCCGCGCCATTATAGGTCCGTTCCGCTCCCGCCGCACTTCGGGAAGCCGAAGCCGCCTCCCGGCTGGTCAAAGCGCCGGTATGGCCAACGCATGGGTCGCAATTGGGGATCGCGGAGTCCTCCCGCTTTTTTGACAGCGTCCACTGGATGGCGTACGATCCGGCATTGCTCCGCATGCCGTAAGGTCCGACCATGTTTGAGACGGTCGCCGCCACAACCGACGCCCTCGCCCAACACGACTACATCGCCGACGTTGGGCTGAGCACAAGCCTCTTCCTGGCGCTGAAGATGCAGAAGGCCATCTTCCTGGAAGGCGAGCCGGGCGTGGGCAAGACCGAAGTGGCCAAGGTGTTGAGCCGGGCCCTTGGCGCTGAGCTCATCCGGCTACAGTGCTACGAGGGCCTCGACATCAACCAGGCCGTGTACGAGTGGAACTACCCGCGGCAACTCCTGGAGATCCAGGCGCGGCAGCGCGGCGGGGATAGCGCCGGGTCCATCGACGACATCTTCACCGAGCCGTATCTGCTGAAACGCCCATTGCTGGCGGCAATTGCCGGCAGCAGGGAACGGGCGCCTGTCCTGCTCATCGACGAGATTGACCGCGCCGATGAGGAGTTCGAGAGCTTTTTGCTTGAGCTGCTGTCGGACTTCCAGATCACCATTCCCGAAATCGGCACCCTCCGCGCCGCGCACAGGCCCATCGTCGTGATCACGTCCAATCGCACACGCGAGATCCACGACGCGCTCAAGCGGCGCTGCGTCTACTGCTGGATCGACTTCCCCAGCCACGAGAAAGAACTGGCGATTGTACGCCTCAAGGTTCCCGACCTCTCGGAACAGCTGGCGGCGCACGTCGTCGCCTTCATTCAGAGAGTGCGCCGCCAGGAGCTCTACAAGCTTCCTGGCGTGGCGGAGACGCTGGACTGGGCGGAGGCCCTCGGGCACCTGCGCGCGCGCCGGCTCGATCCAGACGTCGTCAACCAATCGCTTGGCCTCATCCTGAAATACCAGGACGACGTTGACAAGCTGCGTGGTTCGCTCGTCGAGTCACTCCTGGCCGAATCCACTGCCTGACTGAACGGAGCGGCTGCCGGCATGCGTGCCGGCCACGGCTCCTGCGAAAACTGCTCGATAGCGCTCGAACCGCCCCACGCGACGCGGCGGAGAATGCCGGCGTTGCAGAGTGACCGAAGACATCCTGGCCGCTGACCATACCGACATGCAAGGCGAGATCCTTCTGGAAAACGTGCTCGACTTCCCCCGGCTGCTCCATCGTGCCGGCATTCCGGTCTCGCCCCAGCAGCGCGTGGACTTCGCCCGCTCCCTCACCTGGGTGGACATCGGCGCCCGCGATCAAGTGTATCACGCGGCCCGCAGCTTGCTCATCACGCGGTTCGAGCACCTCCAGCTGTTCGAGACGCTATTCAATCTCTTCTGGCGCTCGCCGGCCCAGGCTCGGCGCTGGCGCCCCCCTTTCAAGCCGCCGACGCCGCGCCACCCGCGCCCGACGGCCACCGCCTTGACCCTCCTGGCCGCCCGGGCCGGCCCGGCCAACCCCGAGCAGGATGTGATCGATCGCTCGGTCACCTACAGCGCGGCTGAGCTGCTACAAAACAAGCCGTTCGCGCAGATGACCAAGGAAGAGCTCGAGTCGGTCCGCCGCCTGATGCAGACCATGCAGTGGGACATCAGCCGGCGGGTGACGCGCCGCTATGTTCCGGATCGCGGCGGCGCGCGCCTGCACCTCAGTCGTGTCTTGAGGATCGCCGCCAAACACGGGGGCGTCGCCCCCCACCTTTCCTGGCAGAGCCGGAAAGTCAAGCCCCGCCCCCTTGTGCTGCTCGCCGACATCAGTGGCTCGATGGAGCGTTATGCCCGCCTCGTATTGCAGTTCTTCTACGCCGTCAGCCATCGTTTCGGCCAGGTCGAGGCGTTCCTCTTCGGCACTCGCCTTACCCGCATCACCACGCAGCTCAAGGTCCGTAACGTGGACCAGGCCGTGACTCGAGCAGCCAGCCAGGTCATCGACTGGGCCGGTGGGACCCGCATCGGCGAAAGCATCAGCGCGTTCAATAAAGAGTGGGGCCGTCGGGTGCTGCGCCGGGGAGCGGTTGTCGTCATCATCAGCGATGGCTGGGAACGAGGTGACCCTGGCCTGCTTACGCGGGAGATGCGCCATCTGCACCATCGGTGCTATCGCCTGATCTGGCTGAACCCCCACCTCGGTCGGCAATCGTATCAGCCGCTGGTGGAGGGGATGGCGGCCGCGTTGCCGCACGTCGATGACTTCTTGCCAGTTCACAACGTTGAGAGCTTGAAGGCTCTGGCCACGCACCTGGCTTCGCTCAGCACACGTAGACCAGTGCGGGCCGGCGCTCGATGACTCGCGAGCCCGGGAGTAGGCCCGGCTCGATCTGTACACTATAGAGCGGAGGAGATGACCATGAAGGTAGCGGGAGAGTACTTGTTTGAGGCCCCGCGGGCGCTCGTGTGGGAGGCGCTCCGGGACCCGGACGTACTGGCGTCCATCATGCCGGGCGGTGAGGGATTTGAGGAGGTCGGTGAGAACGAAT
>JBFGLK010000551.1:0-3088 GCA_041576195.1 Promineifilaceae bacterium (SeqCode) | reverse complement strand
GGCCGACGGCGCGCCGGTCGTAATCTACAACACGGTCGTCACCGCCTATCTCCCTGAGCGAGGAACCGGGTTGGCCCGCGAGGTGGTCCGCTGGGCGAAGGGGTCCGGGCGGATCGTGCTCTGGCTGCAGTGGGAGCCGCTCCGCGTCGGCAGTCGCCCGGCGCGTGATGACTACGCCTGGACGGCCGATATCTGGTCGGCCGCCGGCCAGCGCCGGCATCAGCTGGGTTGGGTTCATCCTCACGGGGGTCAGATTGAGCTGGTTGAAGCCTACCCAAATCGCGCTCGTTTTGATAAGATTCACTAAGGTTTAGAGAGAATTGCCCTGCCGGGCATGTTGAGGGTTGGTCCCGGATGAGCGCGTCCCGCTTCAACCTCCCGCTGACGCTCAGATTGAGCACCTTCCACATCGGATCGGCCATGTGTGATATCTTGCTGGCCACTGTGTGGAACCGCGTGATGATTGCCGATCTGGGCGAGCCGGCCTGGATCGTCGGCCTGCTGCTAGCACTGCGCTACTTCCTGTCGCCGTTGAGCATATGGGCCGGCATGCGCTCGGACTACCGGCCCATATTCGGCTACAGGCGCACCCCGTACATTTGGGCTGGCCGCGGCCTGATGGTGTTTGCCCTTCCCCTGCTCGGCGCCGGCCTGTTGCGGCTCGTGAGCGACCGGGCAGACCCGTTGGGCTGGGGGTTGACGGCCCTCTGCTTCGTGCTCTTTGGTGCCGGCACGTTGATCAGCGGCAGCACTTACCTGGCGTTGGTGCGCGACAGCGCCCCGCCCGAGCGGCAGGGCCTGGCCGTCAGTGTCGTGTTGACGGTGTTGATCACGTTCTTCCCCATCGCCGCGATCGTCTATGGCCGCTGGATGCCCGTCTTCGACGTTGGCGTCTTCGAGCAGATGAT
Organism: Promineifilaceae bacterium (SeqCode); assembly: GCA_041576195.1. Taxonomy (GTDB): domain Bacteria; phylum Chloroflexota; class Anaerolineae; order Promineifilales; family Promineifilaceae; genus JAGVTM01. The sequence goes on along the minus strand of JBFGLK010000551.1, from coordinate 2,180 downwards.
CCTGGGCACTGCGTGGATCAGCGCCGTCTTCTGGTTCATCTCGATCGCCGGCGTGGAAAAACGCGGCGCCGGCCCGGCACCTCGAGAGTCGGCGCCGATTACGCCGGCATTCAGCCTCCGAACCACGCTGGAGCAGGTTTGGGCGGCGACGCCGACCCGTCGCTTCCTTGTCTTCTTCGTCCTGTCGGCCACGGCCGCGTGGATGCAAGACGCCATCCTCGAGCCATTTGGGGCCAATGTCTTTGGGCTGGACGTCGAAGGCACCAATGGCCTGACCCGAACCTGGCTCGGCATGACCGCGCTAACACTGGTCGGCAGTAACCTGCTGCTCCGCCGCCGCCCGTCGGAGATGCAGGACAATGTCGCCGTGGTCGGCCTGTCGCTCATGACGCTCGGGATGGCCCTGCTCGTCGTCGGCGCGCTTGCCGTGCAGCTCCGGGTCGTGCAGATGGGGTTGGTCCTATTTGGCGCGGGCTTCGGGTTTTACAGCTTTGGCGCCTTTAATCTGATGGCGGTTATGACCACGGCTCAGGAGGCGGGCGCCTATCTGGGGCTGTGGACGGTGGTAGAGCTGCTCTTCAAGGGACTGGGCACCTTCCTGGGTGGGGCGCTTCGGGATGGGTTTCTGGCGCTCACCGGGTCGTTTCCGGCCAGCTATGCCGCTATATTCGCGCTAGAGCTCGTCGGCCTGGCCGTCGGGGCCTGGCTGTTGACCCGGGTCGACGTACGCGGCTGGGCGCGCCGTGCGGGCAGACAGCCAGATAGGGCCATGGAGCCGGCGCTCGCTGGCCTGGAGCTCTGAGACGCTGGCCGTGCTTCCCCTGGTCGCGTAGCCTATTGTCGTCAAGCCGCCAATCGGTCGCCTCGACTAATCCAATGCCTTTCACCGCGGACTTCTGTCCGCGGCCACCCCCGTCCGCCCGTCAGCCAATCTAACCCTCGCCGGCGGTCCGATGCCGTCAAAACAGGTAGAATACATTGGGCCACTGAAAGCGGGGCCATCGCGCTCGGCGGCCGCGCACCGGGCGCCACAACCACTCACGTACCTGCCAGGGAGGGCAATATGGCAAACCGCCGTACGACGAAGCGAAGAAAGCCGGCCCGAGCGGCCGGCTCCTCCGGCCGACAGGCGCCAGCCGCCGACGCCCGACGCCCGGTGCCGGCAACCACCGACGATAGCGTCTTCCGCGGCTTGCGGCGCTTCAACGCCGTCATGGGCTTGCTGCACCTGGTGCAGGGCATCCTCATGATCGTGCTCAGCAATGACAAGACCTATCCAATCTATACCAACTACCTGACATTTGATGTCGCCACGCTCAGTCTGGTCCCAGACCCAATGGTTGCGTATGAACTGCGCTTCGGACCCGCTGTAGCCGCTTTCCTTCTGTTGTCCGCGGTGGCCCACTTCTACCTGGCGACCGTGGGCTATCGACGCTATGTGGCCAACCTGAAACGGGGCATGAACCCGATCCGGTTCTACGAGTACGCCCTCAGCTCCTCGCTCATGATCGTGCTCATCGGCATGCTTGTCGGCATCTTCGAACTGGGCGCGCTGATCCTGATGTTTGGCATCAACGCCATGATGAACCTGTTTGGCATCATGATGGAGCTACACAACCAGAGCACGGGGCGCACGGACTGGACGGCGTTCATCTACGGCTGTCTGGCCGGCATTGTGCCCTGGATTGTGATCGTCCTCTATTTCTTCAGTTCCTTGGCTGGAGAGGGCGATCCGCCAGGTTTCGTGTACGCCATCGTGCCCACGCTCTTTGTGTTCTTCAACATCTTCGCGCTGAATATGGTGCTGCAATACAAGAAGGTGGGCCGCTGGGCGGACTATCTGTTTGGGGAGCGCGTTTACATTGTCCTGAGCCTGTCCGCGAAGACGGTCCTGGCCTGGATTATCTTTGCCGGCACGCTGGCGCCGGTCTAATGGCGGGGTATGTCGATCGCAGGCGGCGTCAGCCGCCTGCGGTCGCGAGGGGGGAGTGATCCAGGTTGAGGCGGGTCGCCAGATCGGCGGCCGCGGCTTCGCTGTCCGGTGCCGGCACGCCCACGTAAACGCGCCACCACTCGCGATGTCCACTCACGCCACCTGGCGGGATGGTGCGCAGCGGGCCCAGCGTCTCCAATTCCAGGAACTGGTCGTTGCAGTAGCATTCGGCTGAACAGCCGCCATC
>JBFGLK010000550.1:0-3105 GCA_041576195.1 Promineifilaceae bacterium (SeqCode) | reverse complement strand
CGGCCTGGTGGGCGAGCTCGGCGAATACAAGCCCGCCTTCACGGCCTATGCGAATGGCGTGGCTGAGCTGACCACGGCCACATTCGTGCGCACCCTGCCGGCATCCGAGACCGGCGCCGTCGATCTCGAAGTGCACCAGCTCGACGACCCGGTGCACAAGCGCACGCTCTATGTGGCCTGGGTCAACCCGATCAACACCACGACCCAGCGCACCCTGCGCCTGCCGGCAGCCAGCCTGGTCAAACGCACCCTCTATGGCGTCGCCACCGTCATCAGCGACGGCGCCGACGGCGTGGTCGACGGCCTGGTGACCGTTCAGGTCGGCGGCGCACCCATCTACCTGGAGATCGAGCGGTGACCCGGCGCCTGGCCCACCCTCTCCTGCTCGCGGGTCTGGCGCTCCTGGCCTGGTGGATCGCCAGGCCGGGGGCGAGCGCAACGGCGCCGCTGGCCGCCGCCTCGGCAGCCGCTCCCCTCGGTGCCGATCCGCTCTGCCGCTTTAGCGTGAACTTCCTGGCGGACGAAGACGAGTTCGACATCAGCCCGCTGCGGCTGGGCTGGTACATCAACTACCAGGCGCTCTCGGTTCCCACCACCTTCCCCGGCCTGCTGATCCCACCCGAATACGCCCCGATCATCTCCATGACGCAGACCGGGCCGAACGCCGCCGACTGGACCATCCGCACGCCGCCAGGTGGGGACATCGCCGCCGTGGTCGCGGGCAACCCCGGGGCCTTCTTTCTCATCGGCAACGAGCCAGACCGGCGGGTGATCCAGGACGACTTGGAGCCGCACGTCTACGCCCACGCCTATCACACGCTCTATCACCAGATCAAGGCGCTCGATCCGACCGCCCGCGTCGTGGCCGGCAACATCGTCCAGGCCACCGAGCTTCGCCTGCAATACCTGGACCTGGTGCTGGCCGCCTACCACGACCAGTTCGGCGGCAGCCTGCCGGCAGACGCCTGGGGCGTCCACGGCTTCATCCTGCGGGAGGAAACGGGGAGCTGGGGCGCGGACATCCCCCCGGGCATCAACGCCAGCCAGGGCGAGCTCATCGAGATCGACGAGAACGATGACCTGGACCGCTTTCGAGAGCGCCTGGTGCGCATGCGCCAGTGGATGCACGCGCGCGGTTATCGCCACGTGCCGCTCTTGATGGACGAGTTCGGCGTCCTCATGCCTTTTGACTTCGGCTATCCACCGGAGCGCGTGAACGCCTTCATGAACGGCGCCTACGACATCATGCGCACCGCCACCGACGCGACCACCGGCTATCCCTATGACGGCAACAAGCTGGTGCAGCGCTACTCCTGGTACAGCTCCACCGACGACCCCCTTGACTTCAACGGGCGCCTCTGGGACCCGGGCACCGGGCAGCTCACCGAGGTGGGGCAGAACTATGCCGACTACGTGGCCCCGATTGCTGGCACGGTCGACCTCCGCCCCGTGGAGCTCGCCACGACGCCCGCGGCGCCGTTCAGCACCGGGGCGCCGGTCAACATCGTGCTCACGGCCCGCGTCGCCAACCAGGGCAATCGAGTCACCATCCCCGGCGGACAGCCCATCCTCGTGCGCTTCTACAACGGCGGAGCCCTGCTCGGCAGCCAGACCATCCCGGATCTGGCCGGCTGCGGCGAGACCGCCACCGTGTCGCTGGCCTGGAACAACGTCCCGCCCGGCCAATACAATGTCGAGGTGCGCGTCGATCCGCTGAACGCGATCGCCGAGTCAAACGAGGGCAACAACGTGCTAAGCCGGACGGTGTTCACCGTCGACCGCCGCACCTTCCTGCCGGCAACCTTCCGGGCCCTGCCCTGAGCCGGTATTCGCCCATGACAGAGCGGCGGAGCGCGCCCCTGGCGCAAGGTGCGCTGTTAGTGCTGCTCCTCCTTGCCGGCTGGGCCTATGTCGGTCTGCGCCAGCGCCAGCCCACCATCTCGGACACGATCGGCTACGTCGTCGCCGGGCGCGGGCTGGCCCAGGGGAACGGGCTGGCCTATGATGACCCACTGAACGAGGAAATCGGGCCGTATTTCACGCTTTATGCCTTTGGTGTAACCCGGCCGGGGGACGCTCGTTTCTTCCTCGGCTTTCCGCCCGGCTACCCACTGTTGGTCGGTGCCGGCATCTGGCTTGCCGGCACAGACGCCGCTGCCTTCCTCGTCTCGCCCCTGCTGGCGCTGCTGGCCCTGCTGGGCGCCTGGGGCCTGGCGTGGACGGCGACAGGCAGCCCCTGGGCCGGCTTCTGGGCGGCGGCGCTCCTGGCGAGCACGCCCACCCTATGGCGCTTCGGCACCGAGCCATGGTCGGACGTGGCGGCCGCGGCCCTGGCAGCGCTGGCCGCCTGGCTCTACCTGCGCTCCCGCCGACCCGGGGCCGGGCCACGCCGCGGTTGGCTGGCGGCGCTGGGCGGCGTGCTGCTTGGCTACAGCTTCTTCGTGCGCTACGCGATGGTCGCCGTGTTGCCAGCCTTCGCATTGGCCGAGCTCCTGACGGCGCGGGCACGGGTGTGGTCCGAGCGTTGGCGCTGGCCTTTCTTCGCCCTGGCGACCCTCGCGGTGCTTGGCCTGCCGCTCTTCAACCAGCTCTACTACGGCGGCTTCAACCTCACGAGCTATAGTCCGGAGCATGGCTGGTATCCCTGGCCCGCCTTCTCCTTCGACTACGCCCTGGGCGCGTCGCCGGTTGGCGGCCGCAGCCTGCCGGCGATCGGCGAGACCCTGTGGGCCGGCTTTGGCCTCGCCCTGTTACTCATGCTGCCGGGCCTGGCCCGCCTCCGGCGCCCGGGCAGGGCCCTGGTCCTTGGGGCCGTCCTCTGTCTCCTGGTCCCCTATGCCTTCTACGCCTTCGCCGCCCGCGAGGTCAATGCCCGCTTCCTGCTGCCGGCGTTGCCCTTCCTGGCGGCGGCCATGGGCGCCGGCGTCGTCTGGCTGGGCGAGCGGCTGCCCGCGTCTCGCTGGCGCCTGCTGGCCGGCCTGGCCCTGGCGCTCGCCCTGATCGCCCTGCTGCCGGCACGCGTCCAGGCCCTCCGCCAGCGCAACGCCTCCACCGGGGCGCTCGTCGACCGGGTGCGGGATCTCGCTGCGGACACGCCCGCCGATG
>JBFGLK010000549.1:0-3109 GCA_041576195.1 Promineifilaceae bacterium (SeqCode) | reverse complement strand
GGGAGGCAAGCGTGTGATCGCTGTCGACCCCGGCGGCGATGTAGGCCTGGAGCTCGCGGCCTTCGAGCATCGGGTTATGGCCCTCGATGACCCCGCCGGCGGCCCTGCCGACAGCCAGGATGGCGCGCATCTTCGGCTCGTCGTCGACCACGGCCCGGGCGTCCATCACCTCGGCCAGACCGATGACGCCCTCCCAGCGGAGCATCTCGGCGATTTCGGCCGCGCCGAGCTCGCCGCGGCAGTGCTCCAGGCCGGCGGCTGCCGGCACGCACGTCGATGCCAGGAACAGGACGGTCAGGGGCAGTCCGCGGCTGGCCTCCCAGTAGGCGCGCACGCCCGCCAGGCCGGTGGCGTTGGCCACCTCGTGCGGGTCCTCGGCAGCGGTCGTCGTGCCGCGACGCAGGACGGCCTCGGCGAAGGCGGCCGGCGTGGCCAGGGAGCTTTCGATGTGCAGGTGGCTGTCAATCAGGCCGGGGACGGCGAGCCGGCCGCGGCCGTCCAGCGTCCGCCGGGCGGCCCGCGGCTTCAGCGCCCCCGGCGTCTCCACCGCGGCAATGACCTCGCCGTGGACGGCGATCTCGGCCGGGTAGATCTCACCGGTGAGGACGTTGGCCAGGCGGACGTTGGTGATGCGCAGGTCCACCGGGTGGGCTCCCAGGGAGGCCTGGATCAGGGACATAGGCACCTGCAGGTTGTGAAGGGGGCGGAGGAAGGCATCCCGGCTACGGGTAGGTCGCCAGCGCTTCCAGGAACATGGCCCAGAAGCGCGCTTCGTCCACGCTCACGGCCACCTCGGTATTGGCCGGCGCGCCCCGGGAGACAGCCTGGGGCGGCGCCGTCACGTCCGCCGGGTCGAAGTGGCGAAAGTCACACAGGGTCATGCCGTAGGTGTGCTCCCCGCGCAGCTCCACCGCCACGTGCATGGGCGCGAAGCCCAGCACGTCGTCGTCGACCAGGGTGGCCACGGCCAGCGGGTCGTGCATGGAGCCGCCGGGAAGGCCGTAGAGCTTCTGGAGCTGGCCGCTGTAGAAGTCGAGCAGGTCGGCGACGACGGTGGCTGTGCGGTTGCCAATCTGGCGGATGCGCTCGCGCCAGGCGGGGGTTGCCGGCACGCGCCGGGTGACGTTGAGGCCGACCATCTTGATCGGGATGCCGCTGGTGAAGACAACGTGGGCCGCGTCCGGGTCGGCCCAGATGTTGAACTCCGCCGCCGGTGTAGAGTTGCCGAAGGTGAGCGAGCCGCCCATCAGGCAGATGGCAGCCACGCGCTCGACCAGCGCCGGATCGCGGCGCAGGGCCACGGCGATGTTGGTCAGCGGCCCGATGGGGACCAGCACCAGCCCGTCGACCTCGGCCGAGAGGCGCAGGATGAAGTCGACCGCGTGCTCTTCCAGGACGGGGACCGTCGGGTCGGGCAGCGTTGGGCCGTCCAGCCCGGTGACGCCGTGGACTTCGGGCGCGTGAATCGGGGCGCGCACCAGGGGGCGGTCCAGGCCAACGGCGATGGGGATGTGCGTCAGGTCCGCCAGCTCGACGATCTTGCGCGCGTTGAGGGTCGTCGCGGACAGGGGGGCGTTGCCGTGGACGGTGGTGATGCCGCGGACGTCGAGCACGTGACCCGCGAGCAGGATGGCCATGGCGTCGTCATGGCCGGGGTCGCAGTCGATAATCACCGGGAGTTTCATCGGAAGGCCTCTGTCAAGCGTTGCCGGTACAGGCGCAGAAAGCGCTCGCTATCCACGTCGACACAGACGTGGACGTTCGGCGCCTTCTGGCTGCGCTGGCGCCAGTCGGTGGCGGTCAGGCCGGCGTTCTCGATGCTGTGGATCTCGACCTCGACGGGAAGGTGGCGGGTCTCGAAGAGTGTCGGATCGACGACATAGGCCACGGCTGAGGAGTCGTGGACGTGAAAGCCGTCGAGACCCACGTTCTGGCGATAGAAGTCGAGGTAGTGGGGGACGATACGCGAGATGAAGTCGGTGTAGGGGTTGCCGGCAGCGCGCAGCGCGTCGAGGTAGGCCGGGGTCATGATGGATCGGCGCGTGACGTCCAACCCGACCATGACCACGTCCCAGGGCGCGTCGAAGACGATGCGGGCGGCCTCCGGGTCGTTGCGGATGTTCGCCTCGGCCGTGGCCGCGGCGTTGCCGCTGGCGTTGGCCGCCCCGCCCATGAGCACGACCTGGCGGACGTGGTCGGCGATGCGCGGCTCCAGCGAGACGGCCAGGGCGATGTTGGTGAGGGGCCCCAGGGGCACGAGCGTCAGCTCGCCGGGGTTGGCCAGCACCAGGTCGACGATGAGCTGGGCGGCGCGGCGCGGGTCGGGCTTGCCTGCCGGCAGAGGGAAGTCGACCTCCCCCAGCCCATTGCGGCCGTGCACGCGCCAGCCCTCGCCGGTGAACGGCCGTAGCAACGGCTTCTCCGCCCCGCGGGCGACCGGCACGTCGGGCCGGCCGGCCAGCTCCACCAGACGCAGGGCGTTGGTCGTGGTCACCGCCGTGCCCGTGTTGCCGAAGATGGTGGTGAGGGCCTCGACGTGCACCTCGGGCGAGCTGAAGGCGAAGAGGATGGCCATCGAGTCGTCGACGCCGGGATCGGTGTCGATGATGAGGCGGCGCGGAGGGGGGGAAGATTCGGTCATGGCGAGGGGTCGTGGGTCGAGTGGTCTGGTAGTCGTGTGGGCGGATGGTGGTGGAGAGTGGCCTCGTGATGACTCCGAGGTGCAGATCGGCGACGCCCCGGCGCGCGTCGGGGCGTTCGCTGGTGTCTGGCGGCGTCCTTATCCCTTGACGCCCGTCTGGGCCACGCCCTGGACGTAATATCGCTGCATGGCGATGAACAGGATGATGACGGGCAACGAGGCCAGGGTGGCGCCGGCAAAAGTGCGGCCCCAGAAGGTCTGCGTCTGCGTCGTCTGGGCGCTGATGGCCACCTGGATGACCTGGAGTTCCTTGCTGCTGACGGCGATGAGCGGCCAGAAGAAGAGGTTCCAGATGAACTGAAATTCCAGGAGGGCCATGGTGATCAGGCCAGGGGCGCTGAGGGGAACGATGATGCGGCGCAGGATCTGAAAGTAGTTGGCCCCGTCCATGATGGCTGCCTCGTCCAG
>JBFGLK010000548.1:0-3123 GCA_041576195.1 Promineifilaceae bacterium (SeqCode) | reverse complement strand
TTCGCCGCCCGCTCGGAGACGTTTGAGAGCCCGTTTTTCGAGTACAGCGTTCCAGAGGCCGTGCTCCGCTTCCGTCAGGGGTTTGGCCGGCTGATCCGGCGGCAAGACGACGAGGGGATCGTCGTGGTGCTGGACAAGCGCGTGCTGACCAAGCGGTATGGCCAGCTTTTCCTCGACGCGCTGCCCGCGTGCACCGTCGTCCGCCAGCGCGTCGGCCGCCTGGCCGAATTGACGGAGCGATGGTTCAGTCGCGAGCGCGGGTGACGTGTAGGGGCGCAGCCTGCTGCGCCCATGGTCAACGCCGCAGTCACCCCACCCCCAGCGACCAAGCGCCCGTTGGCGCCCAATATCCCAAGTTATCCCAAATTAACCCAAATCGACTTTGGGATACCGCCGCTGCTACTTCAAGATGTAATGGGTGCCGCGCTTGGACCCGATCTTGAGGAGGACTCCCTCGGTGACCAGGTTGGCCAGGTCGAGGCGCAGCGTCTCCGCGGAGACGTCTGGGCAGAGCCGCTGATACTCGCCGTTGGTGATGCTGCCGTTCTCGCGCACGTAGGCCAGGGCGCGGACCTGGCGCTCGTTCATGCCGGCAACCGGCTTCGGCGGCGGCGCGGTGGCGTCCTTGCGTTGGTTGGACAGGACCACGGTGAACGAGTGCGGCGTCTCGCGGAAAGAGGGCGGCGGATGGCCGTGGCGCACCATGTCTTCGATCATCTGGTCGATGCCCAGCCCGAGCTCTTCGATGTAGCCCCACTGGTAGAGCCCGGCGACGAGGCGCGGGTTGCGCGAATAGTGCTCCTCCACCAGGTTGTCCAGCGTCATGTAGCCGGGCAGGGCGCCGGGGCTGATCACTTCCATGCGATCGGCGTACATCCGGATCTCGATCCGCCGGCCGCGCAGCCGGTAGTCGCGGTGGGCCACGGCGTTGATCAGAGCCTCGCGCACGGCGAAGGGCGGGTACTCGGTCACTTCTTCCCGCTCCAGCCCGCCCAGGCGGGCGCCGACGCGCATCTCATCCCAGATGATGTTCCAGGTCCGCTCCACTACCCGCGAGAGCGGGCCGGTGACCTCGTCGCGCCGGCCGTAGCCGGCCTCGCCCGTCTCGCCGCCGCCGCGCGGTTGCGTGCCGGCAAAGCGGACGAAGACGACGCCGCTCTGCGGCAGGTAGATTTGCGGGCGGCGGGCAAAGAGGAGGATGCCGGCCACTGTGGGGCGTCCCTCGGCGTCAGTGGCCCCGATCTCGAAGAGGAACTGGGGCAGGGCGGTGACCCGGGCGCCGCCGCGCGCCTCCCGCTTGGCCAGGTACTCGGCCAGAATGTCGGCGTCGAAGTCGTCCGTCGTGGCCCCGGCCACATCGTTGGCCTCGAACTCGGCGGCGCCGCGGCTGGCGGCCATCTGGCCGATCTCCTCACCCCGCACCGGGCGGTTGGCCGTCCCGCTGCGGATGAGCACGCGCCCGTCGTCCAGGCTATGCAAGGCGATGCTGCGCGGCACCTCGATGCCCACGAACTGGCGGTCACCCACCTGGACCGGTTGCCAGCGTGCCGGCACCGGAGGCTGGCAGCGGCCGGCCGCCTCGCGGAAGGCGCCCTCGACCTCCTCCTCCCAGATCTCCTCGGTCGGCCGCCCCTGATCGTCGACCCCGAGCACGATCAGGCCGCCGGTCGCGTTGGCCAGCGCCACCATGCCCTCCGCCAGCGCCTCGACGTCGGCGTAGGGCAGGAGGACCAGTCGCGGGCCCGGTCTGAGCTGGCTCATGACACGTGTGCCTCCGGGGTGTCCTGGGGGGGCGCGGGTCTGGCGGCGGAGCGGGGACGGGCTCAGTCACCCGGCCGGGCTTCGGCGGCGGCCAGGGCGGCGCCGACGATGCCCGCTTCGTTACGCAGCCGTGCCGGCACGACGGCCGTCGGCACGGTCAGGTGGGGAATGAACTTCTCGTGCTTCTTGCTTACGCCGCCGCCCAGGATGATCAGGTCGGGCCAGAACAGACCGTAAACGTGGTGCAGGTACTCGTCCAGGCGCGCGGCCCACGCCTCCCAGCTCAGCCTTTCCGCGGAGCGGACCCGCTCGGCGGCGCGGTGCTCGGCGTCTTGCGTCTGGCCGGGCAGGAAGAGGTGGCCCAGCTCGGTATTCGGCACCAGCACGCCATCGGAGTAGAGCGAGCTGCCGATGCCCGTGCCCAGGGTGAAGACGAAGACGACGCCGTCTTGGCCCTGGCCGGCGCCGAAGCGCATCTCCGCCAGGCCGGCGGCGTCGGCGTCGTTGATGAACGTGACCGCGCTTCCGGTCGCCTTGCTCAGCTTGCGCTCTGCCTCGTAGCCGATCCAGGCGTCGTCGACATTGGCCGCAGTCTTGACGACGCCGCCGATGATGGCCGCCGGGAAGCCGACGCCCAGCGGCCCGCTGTAGTCGAATTCGGCCACGATCTGGCGCACGACGTCGCCGACCGCTTGCGGGGTTGATGGCGTCGGCGTGGGAATGCGCACGCGTTTCGTGGCCAGGCGTCCCTTCTTCATGTCGACCAGCGCCCCTTTGATGCCGGAGCCGCCGATATCAATTCCCAGGATCTTCATGACCCCTTCGCTTTCGCCGCGCCGCGGCGCTTCTGTTCCTTTGCCAACTCCGCCAGCTCGTCTGCATGCGCCTGTGCGGCGCGCCGGCCGAGCTCGATGCCTTCGTCCGTGCGGTTGAAATCCAGCAATCCGATCGTGCCCACCCTGGGCTGTACCAGTATGTCAGGGGGCGAGATGGCCATACGCGCCCGCACACCCTGCAACGTGAGGATGTCGGAGACGGTGGCCGCGATCTGCCACATGGGATGATGACGGGCGCCGCTCAGGGCGCGGCCGATCAGGCCGCCTGACGCGCGGGACGCGTCGACCGGCGTGCCGTAGGGGGCCGACTGGCTCAAGTCGATGGCAATCACGTAGGTCGCGCCCCGGGCCCGGGCGATGTCAAAGGGCACATTGTTGAGCACGCCGCCGTCAATCAGGATGAGGCCGTCCCGCTCGACTGGGGGCGTCAGGATGGGGAAGGCCGCGGTGGCCAGGACGGCCGAGATGACGTCGCCTTCGTCCAGAATGACTTCGCGACGATGGACGAGATCGACGGTTATCACGG
>JBFGLK010000547.1:0-3123 GCA_041576195.1 Promineifilaceae bacterium (SeqCode) | reverse complement strand
TGGTCCGCGCCAGGAGAATGCCCAGGAGCAGCGCCACGGCCGTGGCGCCCAGCGCGCTAAGGGCGATTGCCCGGCCCACGGCTGCCAGGAAGTCGGTCTCGGGGGAGTCGGGGACGGGCATGCCCGGCGGCGCGTCGCCCAGGATCGCTCGACCGACGACGACGCCTTCGAGCTCAATCGGCACGGCCGCGTTGAGCACACGCTCGGCTACGCGCTCGCCGGCGTCGTACCTGCCGGCAGCCAGGACGACGATGCCCTGATCGTTCACCACGGCGATGGCGCTCTCATAGCGGTGGCCTGGGCGCTGGCGCGGCCAGGACGCGGACGTCAACAGCGCGTCGATCCCCTCCCAACTCCCGGCGGCGGCGTAAGCCTGGGCCATCTCGTCGATGAGGTCGCGTTCATAGCGACTGAGAACAAAGCGATCGAACTCACGCTGGGTCTGCAGACGGACGAAGACCGCGACCAGGCCCGCCCCGGTCAGGCCGACTACGAGGAAGGCGAGTGTGAGCTTGCGGGCCAGCGAACGCATGGCCTAGGCGCCTAAGGAAAAGCGATAGCCGTGACCGTACACCGTCTCGATGAAGACGGGACTGGCGGGGTTCGGCTCGATCTTGCGACGCAGATTGCGGATATGCACGTCGATCGTCCGTTCATAGCCTTCGTAGCTGGAGCCCTGGAGCAGGTCCAGCAGGTCCGCGCGGGTGAAGGCCCGCCCCGGTTCCGACATGAAGGCGGAGAGCAAGTCAAACTCTGACGGCGTGAGCCGGACCGGCCGGTCGCCAACATGCACTTGCCGGCCGGGCCGATCGAGGGTGATAGGGCCGGCGCGGAGGAGTTCCACCTGGGGGGTCGCCTTGCCGGCCCGCCGAAGCACCGCCCGCACCCGGGCCGCCAGCTCCCGCATGCTGAATGGCTTGGTGACGTAGTCGTCCGCGCCGAGCTCCAGTCCCAGGACCCGATCATCTTCCTCCATTCTAGCGGTCAGCACAATGATCGGCGCATCGCCCTCGCGGCTGTAGTGGCGCATGAAATCGTATCCACTGAGTTCGGGCATCATCAGATCCAGAATGATCAGATCGGGCCTCTCGTCTCGCGCCACAAATAGCGCCTGCCGTCCGTCGCCGGCCGTCACGACGCGATAGCCTTCTTGGGCGAGGTAGTTCTTCAGGAGGACGCGTAGATTCTCGGCATCGTCGACGACCAGGATCGTCTGTGGCATCGTCTCATACTCCTACTCACGTGATCTATGCCGTATTGTAGGCGGTTCGCGTTTAGAATCTGCACACAATGTGTTAAGAGATTGTGAAGAAGGGGGCCGGCTAGCGGCCGCCTCATGAGAGTGAGAGTAGAAGGGGTCCTTGTGCCACGGTCCAAATGGCCTATTCCCCGTCCGTCGGAGTTGGGAGACAATGTCACCAGACTGGCAAGCCAGAGACGTTGGTCACGAACCGCGATCGGCCGCCGGCGTGTGGCCGCGAGCGAGAACCCGTTCGTCTGCGCCTCGCCTGACGACGTGGCTGGCAACCGACAATCTGGCGTAAGGAGAAGTCGATGGGACGCGAAAAGGCGGCCAACAAGACCGGGGCCACGACGCCGTTGGCGGTCGTGAGGCCATCGGTCAACGGGGCTGGCGCTGAGAGGCGCTTCCGCGAAATCCTCGAGCAGTCACCGTTTGGCACGTCCATCTACGCCCCGGATGGCACGCTGATCCTGGCCAACGCGGCGTTTCAGGCGCTCTGGGCGGTCACCCCAGAGGAGCATGCCCTTCTGCGCGGCCGCTACAACGTCTTCGCCGATCCACAGATGCAGGCTTCCGGGGCCATCGACTATTTTCGGCGCGCCTTCGCCGGCGACATCGTCAACATGCCGGTGCTCCGCTATGTGAGAGACGGACAGGCTGGTGCCGGCACGTCGTCTGCCGTCGCGCGGTGGGTGGAAGGGTTCCTCTATCCCATCCTCGACGACGCCGGCACGGTCACCGAAGTGGCGTTGATCATGCGCGACGTCACTGAGCAACACGACATGAGGGACCAGCTGCGCCAGCGCCAACGCGAGCTGGAGAGTCTGCTGGAGACCAATCGCTATCTTTCCAGCGTGCTTGACCTGGACACGCTGCTGAACCTTCTGGCCTCCAGCGCCGCGGCGTTGTTGGATACTGACTCGTGCACGCTCTTCGTGTTGGCGGCCGACAAACCTCTTCTCAAACCCTACCTCTCCCTGGGCGAATACTCCGCTGAGATGATGAAGGAAAGCATCCTGGTTGGTGATGGCATTACCGGCCTATGCGTGGCCGAGCGGGCGCCTATCCTGGCCAACAACGCCCATATGGATCCGCGGGCCACGCAGGTGGACGACACGCCAGAAGACGAGGTCGAGCATCTCATGGCGGCTCCGCTCATCTATCGCGACATCGTCAGCGGCGCGCTGCTCGTGAGCCGACTGAGCGATGCGTGCTACACGGAGGACGATCTCAAGGTCCTTGCCGCGCTGGCCGGTCAGGCGGCAGTGGCCATCGAGAACGCTCGCCTCTACGAACAGGTGCACCAACACGCCGCCGAGTTGGAGCGACGCGTAGCCGAGCGGACGGCAGAGCTCGCGGCGGCGAACGCGCAGCTCCAGGCGCTCAGCCGGGTCAAGGACGAGTTCGTGTCCAACGTATCGCACGAGCTTCGCACGCCGATCACCAACATCAAGCTCTATCACAGCCTGCTTGGCCACAACCCCGCCAAGCGTGACACCTACATGGCGACGCTGGACCGCGAGACGCGGCGACTCGAGTTCATCGTCGACGACCTGCTCTCCCTGTCGCGACTCAGCCAGGGGAGGGATCGGCCGCCACGGCGCGCGGTCGATCTGAACGATATGGCGACGACCTACGTGAGCGATCGGCTGCCCCTGGCAGAGCGCTGCGGCCTCGAGCTCTCGCTCCGAGCGCACCCGGCGCTTCCACCCGTTCACGGCGACGCTCAGCGGCTGGGACAGGTATTGGGCATACTGATGACCAACGCCATCAACTACACGCCCTCGGGTGGCCGCGTCGAGGTCTGGACGGCGCTCGTGGCGACGGAGAATGGGAAATGGGCCGAGATCGGGGTATCAGACACGGGTCCGGGCATTCCA
>JBFGLK010000546.1:0-3127 GCA_041576195.1 Promineifilaceae bacterium (SeqCode) | reverse complement strand
GTTCTTCAGCAGCACGCCGTCTCCATTGCCGGTATGGCCCCAGACGCGATCGACGATGACACTCGTGTCCATCACCTGGCCCCGGTGGCTCATGAGGAGGTGCAGCACGCGAAACTCGAGGTTGGTCAGGCGGACCGCGTCGCCATCGGGGCGAATGAGGGTGCGCTGAGCCGGGTCCAGGCGCAGGTCGTCTACATAGAGTTGATCGAGCGCCTCGGTGGGGATGGTCCAGGACCGGCGCAGCCATGACTGCACCTTGGCCAGGAACAGGCGATGCCCGATGGGCTTGACGACGCATTCGTCGACCCCGGCCTCGTACGCCTCCAGGAGCAATGACTCATCATTGATGGAGGTGAAGAGCAGGATGGGGTTGGCCACTTCGCGCCGAAGCTGCCGGCAGAACTGCATCGCCTCTTCGAGCGACTGGTAGAAGTTGATGATGACGAGATCAAAGGTGTCCCTGGCCCACCAGTCCAGCGCTTCTGCAGGTGACGTGGCAATCCGAATCTCCAGGCCTCGATAGCGCAGGGCATAGGCCCAGATCTCGCTGGCGTCTTCATCGTCGCTGACGACTAAGATGCGTTGGCTCTGCGGCCGATCGATCATCGCAGATTCATCCGTACAGTGGCGCTCGATTCTAGCCTTACAAGCGCGTTCCGGCGAGCATGAGAACAGGATATCAAGTCTGGATTACGGGGCGGATTTCAAGGCGAACGGCTCAGGTCAGCGTGCGGAGGCGAGCAGATCCACCAGCTCTTCCATGGCCGCCTGACGCGCCGGATCCGGTGGGCCGGACTGGCTCAAGCACTCGCGAGCATAGGCCCGGACGACCTGGTGGGTCGCGCCTTGCAAGGCGGCATTGGCTGCGTTAAGTTGTTGGACGATCTCGCGACACGAGCGACCGTTGGCCAGCATGCCGTCAATTCCGCGCAGCTGGCCTTCGATGCGGCGTAGGCGCCGCTGAATGTCCGCGCGGGCTTCCTCGGACTGCAGGTTCACGTGCGCCTCCAGTTGGGTGACAGGCAGACCGCCTGTCTAGCAATTGCCCAGTCAGGTAAAGGGTGACGTCGCCGGCGCCGCGACGGCCGGCGCCGGACGCGTCGCGCCGCCGCTCAGGGCCACGGCCCCGATCCGCTTACGCGTCTCTTGACCGCCGCAATGAGGACAGGCTTGTGGCTCCCCGGCCTCGGACATGCGCAGTTGCTTATCGAAGTCGTGACCGCACTCGCGGCACGCATACAGGTACATGGGCATGGCTGACTCCGTCTCCTGAACCTGAAATGATACTATAGGGGAGTATAGTATCATCGCGTTTGCCGGTCAAGCGTCGCTCTCCGGCGGCATCGTCTGTTGCCAGCTGGCGCGACTGGGCACTGGTCGGTAGACGGATGTTCGGCCATAATTGCCACGAATTCGTAGGCGAGGGACTATGAACAGATTGTGGCGCGCCGCCCTGGCGCTTGGCTTGATCATGGCACTGACCACGCTGGTGGCATCGGCCACCGCCGGATCCTCTTTCGACCACCGGACTGGGAGCCGGCGCGCCGCTGGCGCGATCGCCCAGGGGCGGCAAGGTCAGTTGCCGGAGGTGGCGACGACGATCTTCTTCCCGATCGTCTCCAACCGGCCGATTACCCCCCCTTATGACATGGCTCAGCTGATGTCTGGCGACTGGCGCCTCTACGAGGTGCAACACAGCAGCGGCTCGCAGGCGCGGCACCAGACGCAGACGGACGGGGTGTTTTTCTTTCACGTTAAGGGGGACGAGCTGAACGCGGAGTGGGAAGAGCTCTGGTACACCGAGGAGGCCGTCTACCGGGGCACCGACACCAGCCCGGGCAATGCGCAATACTACACGCTGCGCGACCCGGGGCTGTACGGATCTGCCTGGGCGCCCCGCTACTGGAACGTCGGCGAGCTCTATGAACGCAACCCCGTCGTCACCTTCTACCGGAAGTCGGACTGTGGGGCCGTGCTGACGGGCTCCCAACAAAGCTGGCTCCTGTTTGAGGCGTATTATCCGAGCTACACGTTCCCGAACGGCATCACGCTGAATAATGTCGTTCAGCTCGCCTGGCTACTGGAGCCGAACGGTGCGCCGCTTGAGCGCTACTACTACGCGCTTTTCTACGGGTTGGTGGGCTGGTGGAGTAGCACCAATCAGCAGAGCTACATCAGCGAGATTCATCCGCCGGGCGCGCGCCCAAACAGCAAGCGCGAAGTCATCGGTTGTCTGGATCGCTCACCGTTGAACCAGCAGGCGGGTCCCGTCGCGCCGCTGCCCTACTGGCCCGGGGACCATCGGCGCTAGCGTCCGGCGGCTGGCAGGTGCACGCGAAACACGCTGCCCTGGCCTGGTTCGCTCTCCACAGCCATGCGCCCGCCGTGCGCCTCGGCGATCGAGCGGGCGATGGCCAGTCCCAGCCCCGATTCGCCATTGGCGCCCCGCGCCGGATCCGCCCGATAGAAGCGGCGAAAGACATGGGGCAGGTCGGCCGGGGCAATGCCGGCACCGGTGTCGGCCACCTCGAGGATCCACTCCCCTCCCCGCGCTCGGGCCCGCAACGTGATCGCGCCACCCGTCGGGGTATAGCGTAGCGCATTGCTCACCAGATTGCCCAGCACCTGGGCAATCCGATCTGGATCGACCTGTACGGCGCCGTCCAGCGGCGCTGCTTGAAGCCGTAGGGCCACCCCCTTGTCGGCCGCCTGGACTGAATACGCGGCATGCGCGCGCTCCAGAAGGGCGGCCACGGGCACACGCTGGGGCGTCAGCGCAAGCTCGCCGGCATCGGCCAGCGACAGCGTACGCAGGTCCTCGATCAGGCGATCAAGGTGTCGCGCCTCCTGGTGAAGGACGCGAAAGGTCTCCGATGTGCCCGGCAGTTTCCCGTCGCTGAGGGCTTCCGTGTAGCCGAGAATGACGCTGGTGGGCGTGCGCAGGTCGTGCGCTACATCCGCCGTCATCTGCCGGCGGAGACGGTTCGCCTGGGCGAGCTCGTGGCTCATCCGGTTGAACGACCCGGCCAGCTGGCCGATCTCGTCCTGCGTGCGGACGGTCACGGCCTGTCCCAGTTCGCCGCGGGCCAGGCGTTGCGTCGCCCGAGTCAGCTCGCGCACGGGCTCG
>JBFGLK010000545.1:0-3128 GCA_041576195.1 Promineifilaceae bacterium (SeqCode) | reverse complement strand
CTGGGTGTAGCCGGCCACGGCGCAGGTGCCGGCACCGATGGCCTCGCAGGCCAGGTAGAGGTTCTGGCAGATGTGGCCAGAGTCCTGGGCGATGAGCTTGGGCGACATGAAGCTGTAGCGCCACTCGGTGCGGCCGGGGAGCGCGGTCCAGATGAAGATGGCGGCCGGCTCGGTGAACCACTCCTCCAGGGCTTGTTGGCCGGCCGCGGCAATGGCCGCCAGCGACGCCTGGAAGAAGAGCTTGTGCTGGAGGGAGAGGTAACGGTAGAGGCCCGGGGCGAGGTCGCCCACGCGCTGGATGACCAGGTAGGTCTCGAAGGGATGGCGGGAGCCGCCGGAGGGCACCGTGCGCATGATGAACTGGGCCCGCCCGGGCGAGCCGGGATGAGCCTGGTGGATGTGGGCCAGGCGGGCCTCGGTGGCCTTGTGGTCGACGCCCTGCGTGGCCCAGAGCAGGAAGGACAGCTCTTCCAGGGAGAGGGACTCGGCTGTCCATTGGCGGCGGCTACGGCGGCGGCCCATGGCCTGAATGAGGGGCATGGTGCCGACGGTGAGCGCCTCGGGGGGCACCAGGTCGACGAGGACAGCGTCCGGAGGAACGGGCTTCTCAAAGGGCGGCGCGGGCAGGCCCAGGCGCTGGTCGGTCTCGGTGGCCGACCACTCGTTCCAGCGGTCGGCTTTCAGGAAGGCGCGGCCGGTTGTGTGATCGGTCATTGTGCGGCTCCTTCCAGCGGGGCCGCCGGGTGCGGCTGCCCAACAGGCGCCTGAGCTGTTCTGCGAGGTGGGCGGAGGAATCGCGGCCCCTTTCTCCTGGCGGACATGGCTCCTCCTTCTCTGTCCAAACCGTCTCACGCTTGCGTGGTTGGCAACTTGGGGCGAGTGTACCCATAGTAAGTGCAGATCACAACGCGATTGCCACTCTGTGTTGACCTACCCCGAGGCTAACTTGGCGTCCGGTTTAGGGGCGGGAAGGTTCATGACATCGAAGGCCGGCCACGCTGGCAGCCTTTCGCCCCCTCGACGCGACGCTTGCTCATGGCGGTTCAAGCCCGGCGACCAGCGCCGATAGCTCGCGGGATCAATGCGGTGGGAGTCCCGCACTGGGTCGGACTGGTGTGGGCTGATGACCCGCTGTTCGTCGACCCCTGGAGCAGCGACTATCGCCTGTACGCGGCCTCGCCGGCGGCGGGCCTCGAGGTGAACGGCTATCCCCTGGGCGCCTTTGGCACCGTGCCGGATAGCGCGAACCTGGCGCAGATCACGCTGGAGCCCTACGCGCCGGAGGCGCCGGCGCCCCGGGTGTGCCCCGTCGCGGTGAACCTGATCACCGGGGAGCAGGTGGTGCCGGACATTGACAGCGACGGGCTGGAGAACGACTGCTTCCCAGGCGCCTACGGGGCGCCCGTCGACGTGCCGTTGCCGGCCAACATGGTCGAGGACTACCCGCTCGGGCTAGCATCCGGGGCTACTGGTGGTACATCACCGGCAGCGGCGGCGGCCTCTTCCTGCACGTCTGGCCCTTCTGGGGCACGGGCACGCGGCAGACGGAGGCCACGGTCGCGAGCGGCACCCAGGGCGACATGCCCCGGTTCCTGTCCAACCTGCCGCGGCTGTTCGCCCGCCCACACCCTAAGGGTGCGGAAGTCGCACCCTTAGGGTGTAATCGGAAGCGCCACCGCCAGCCTGGCCGTGACCATCCGGCGCGTGACCCTCAGCCTGGCCGGCAGACCATCGCCGTGCACGTGACGGACAACCTGGGGCTGGATGACGTCGTCTATGTCTATGCGGATCATTTGGGCAGCGTGACTGCCCTGGCGGACAGCGGCGGGGCCCTGGTGCCGGACAGCCTCGCCTTCTACCTGCCCTTTGGCGACTGGCGCACGGAACCTGAGGCGGGGGTGACGGATCGCGGGTACACTGGTCATGTGTATAACAACATCGGAGATGGGGTGCAGGATCTGGACCTGATCTTCATGGGCGCCCGCTACCACCTGGTCCCTGTGGGCCTGATCCCTTATGGAGGCAGCGCCTGAGCGCCCGGAGATGATGCCCGTGTCAACCTTCCCGGCCGTTCCTTTTCGCCTTCCGCCGGCAGAGAGGCAAGCCTGATGGCGCGAGTCAAGACGATCGCCACACAGCCGACACCCCGAACCGACCGCCGGATGGCGCTTGCCTTGTTGGCGGTCTTTGTCACCCAGTTTGTCAGCTTCCTGCTGATTAACGCGCGCAACATCGCCCAGCCGGTGATGATCGCCGAGTTCGACGGGATGGCGCTGTTTCCGTGGCTGATCGCCCTGCCGGCCCTCAGCGGTGCGGTCGGCACGCTGCTGTCCGGCAAGCTATCGGACATGTACGGTCGTCGGGCGATCCTGCTCGCCTCGATCTTCATATTCGCGGCCGGGTTGCTGTTGATGAGCTTCAGTCAGTCGATGGCCTACACGATCGCGGCGCACGCCTTTATGAGCGTGGGGCACTTTCCCATCGTGCCGCTGTGTTTTGCAGCGATCGGCGACCTGTTTGCCCCGGCCGAACGCGCCAAGTGGACGGGACTGCTCAATCTGCCGGTGAGCGCCGCGGCGCTGATCGGCCCCATGCTCGGGGGCTTTGTCACGGAGAGCGCCCTGGGCTGGCGCGCCGTCTACTGGGGGACCGTGCCGCTGCTGATGGTGGCGGGGGGCCTGGTGGCGGTCGGCGTTTCCGGCCGCACGCGCAAGATGGCGGAGAAGCTTGATGTCCTTGGCACGGTTGTGATGATCGTCGCCGTGACGGCGCTGATCGTCGGCGTCTCCTGGCTGGGCCGGCCCGGCCGGCTGCCGGCTGGCGTGCTGCTGTTGGGGGTCGCCGTTGCGGCCTCGGCCGCCTTTATCTACGTCGAGAAGCGGGCGGCGGCGCCAATTCTCGACCCCCAGGTGCTCTTCAACCGCACCTTCATGACGGCGGCCGGAGCCGGCTTTCTGTCCTTCTTTGGCTTGCTTGGCGTCATGGCGTACTCACCCATCTTCGCCCAGAGCGTGATGGGGGTCAGCCCCACAGTGAGCGGCTCCATGCTAACGCCATATACCGTGATTGTGGCGGGGATGGGGGTTGTGGCCGGCTTTTTGCTGGCGCGCACGAAGCGCTACAAGTGG
>JBFGLK010000544.1:0-3147 GCA_041576195.1 Promineifilaceae bacterium (SeqCode) | reverse complement strand
TCAGCTCGCGGCCGACGGTGGCCGGGCGGTCGCCCAGCACCGCGGCCGCATCCGCTAGCAGGTCGAGCACGCGATGCGGCGCCTCGTAGAGCACCAGCGTGTATGGAAGCGACGCCACCGCTTCCAGCGCGGCGCGGCGGGCCGAGCGGCGGCGCGGCAGGAAGCCGAGGAAGAGGAAGCGGTCGGTGGGCAGGCCGCTCGCGACGAGGGCGGTGGTCACGGCCGACGGCCCGGGGATGGGCACGACCGGGATGCCGGCATCGATGGCCGCGCGCACCAGGCGATAGCCGGGATCGGACAGGCCGGGCGTGCCGGCATCGGAAACGAGCGCCACATCGCCGGCGCCCAGCCGCGCCACCAGCTCGGCCACCCGGCCTTCCCCGCTAAAGTCGTGATAGCTGATCAGCGGCGTCTCGATGGCGTAGTGGGACAGCAACCGGCCGGTCGTGCGCGTGTCCTCGGCCGCAATCAGGCTGACCTCCCGCAGCACGCGCAGCGCTCGCAGCGTGATGTCTTCCAGATTGCCGATGGGCGTGGCGACCAGATAGAGGGGCATGGCCGGGGATCGCGGTCTGGCGCGGCCTAGTGGTTCTGCACGAAGAGGAAGTAGAGCAGGTTTTCTTCGCAGCTGGCGCGCGTCTGCACCTGGTAGACCTGGGAAACGGGCGTGCCGGCGGAGCTCTCGAGCTGGAGGTTGTAGGTGCGCACGGCCGGGGCGTCCAGGACGAACTGCTCCCAGCCAGACGAGCCATAGCTTGGGGCCGAGCCGGCGACCACCCGGTTGTCGATGCCGCTCTCCCAGATGTGCACGCGATAGCTGCCTGCCGGCACCGGGTTGCCGGCCAGGTCGAGCACCTCGCCGGCGATGCCCAGCCAGTTACAGCCGGCGGCGTTGGCGTAGTTTCGCAGGTAGAACGGGCTGTCGTTGGAGCGCGTGAACGGGAAGGGCGAGAGCGTGTTCGTGGCCGTCGGCGATGGGCCAATGGGCGTCTCGGTCGGCGTGTTCGTGGGCGTGGGCGTCGGCGTGCGCGTCGGCGTGGCCGGCGGGAACGTCGGTGTGATCGACGGGACCGGCGTCGGTCGGCGCGTGCCGGTCGGCTCAGGCGTGGCCGTGGGCTCCTGGCCCGACGGCGTCCAGGTGGGGAGCAGCGCCGTCTCGGGGGTGCGAGACGGGGTTACCGTGGGCACGATGGCCAGCGCGGCCACCGTTGGCGCGTCGTCGGCCGGCGCGCCCTCCCGCCCCAAGAGGCCGGCCAGGTCGATAGCCCCGCTGTTGGTGAGCAGCAAAGCCGCCAACACGGCGACGAGCACCAGGACGGCGAGCATGAAGACCATCACCGTCAGGAGATTCAAGCAGCTGAAGCCGCGCCGGCCGCGTCGTCGCGCCATGGTCATCTCCCCCCGTTAGCCGCCCGCGTCCACCAGGAGCGTGATCTGGGCGCGCTCCCGCAAAGACGACAGCCAGCTTTCGAACGCCTCCTGCAGCAAGACGGCCCGCTGTTGCGGGGTCAGCGCCCGGGCCTCCTCCCGCTCGAGGACCTGGAGCATGTAGTAGGTGTCCGTGCCGCCGTTGGCCGCTGCCGGCAGGGCGATGACCTCGCTTACCTCGCCAGGGCCCAGGGCAAACGCGGCCTCCTCGACGGCCGTCACCAGCAGCGTCTGGCGCGGAAACCAGCCCAGGTCGCCGCCGTTGCCTCCCGTCTGCCGGTCCAGCGAGTATTGCTGCGCCAGAGCGCCGAAGTCGGCGCCGGCCACGATCTGGTCCCGCAACGACGCGGCCAGCGCCGCGTCGTCGACCTGCAAGTAGCGGGCGTGCACCTGCGGGACGGCAAATGGCACGTCGGCCGTGACCCGCTCCTTCACGTGCTCGGCGAGCATCTCGCCGGCCAGCGCGGCGCGGAACTCCTCCTCGCCAAACTGGTTGGCTTCCAGCCAGGCGAGGAACGCCGCCTCATCCCCGGCCTCCTGCCGTAGCTCGTCCAGCCGTTGTTGCACGTCGTCCACGGTGACGACGATGTTGTCCGCCGCGGCCGCCTGGGCGATCAGGGCCTGATCGACGAGATTGTCGAGCACCTGGCGCCGGTAATCCGGCCCGCTCGCTCCGGGCTCCAGGCCCAGCTCCAGCTGGCCCTGCTCGTAGCGGGCGAGCTCGCGCTCGTCGGCCGCCAGGAAGACCGGCTCGCCGTTCACCAACGCGGCCAGTGGCTCGGAGGGCGTCGGCGTCGGGGGGATGGGCGTCGGGCTGGCCAGGACGATGGCCGTGGCGGTCGCCCCGCCCGCGATGGCGGGCGCCGGCGCCTCGGCCGGGGCTGTCGCGCCGGGCGGTGGGGACGGGGCCGCCGCCGGGGCTGGCGACTCCTCCTGGCAGGCGGTCAGGAGGAACAGAAGCAGTATGGCAGGCAATAAGCGCATCCAGGTCTTCAACGGCCACTCCCTTGCGGCAATCGTCACGGGCGCATTATACCCAGCGGCGTGGGCAACAAACAACCGGCCCTCGTAGCCGGTTTGGGCTAGCGCCAGAGGGGCAGGTCGAGTCGGGTGGGCGTGTGGCCGCCCGGCTAGCGGCTGGTGGCGCCGTTCTCCACGGCGATCTCGCCGCGCTTGATCACCGTGTGCACCAGGTTGGCGCCGAAGCGATAGCCGAGCTGGCGGTAGTCAGCGACGTCCAATAGCAGAATATCGGCCTGTCGGCCGGGGGCGAGGCTGCCGATCTCGGCGCCGCGCCCGAGGGCATAGGCGGCGTTGAGCGTGCTGGCGGCCAGCGCCTGGGCCTGGGTGAGCTTCAGATAGCGACAGGCCAGGGCCATAATGAGCTGCATCGACTCACACCAGCTGGTGCCCGGGTTGAGGTCGGTGGCCAGAGCCAGGGCGCCGCCGGCGTCCAGGATGGCCCGGGCCGGGGTGTAGTCGGCGTGGGCGAGGCCGAAGGGGGTGCCGGGCAGGGCGACCGCCAGCGTGTCGCCCCGGCCGAGGGCCGCGATGTCCGCCGCCGGCGTGGCCACCAGGTGGTCGGCGGAGACGGCGCCCATCTCCACGGCCAGCGCGGTGCCGCCGAGGCCGACGAACTCGTCGGCGTGCAGCTTGAGGCGGAAGCCGAGGTCGCGGGCGACGCTGAGGATAAGCCGGGTCTGCTCGAGGTCAAAGACC
>JBFGLK010000543.1:0-3155 GCA_041576195.1 Promineifilaceae bacterium (SeqCode) | reverse complement strand
TCACCAAGCCAACGGGTATGTTCACGTTGACCTTGTTGCGACCCGTGTTCACGTCCGTCACGCGGACGCGGAACCAGCGCGGCGCGCTGGCGCCCTTCAGCGGCTCCTTCGGCGCGCCACGCTCCGTCTGCTCCAGCGCCTTGAGGAGCTCCGTGCCCTCACTGGCCGTGATCTTGCCCTGCTCGATCATCTTCAAGATTTGCAGTCGTTCGCTGGTCGTAGCCATATCGGTCGCTCCTCGGCCGCGCGGGGCGGGCCGCTCGGGTCAAAACGAATAGCGCATCACGACGAGCGTGCGCTGCGGGCGGAGGCGGGCGCTCTCGAGGAGCCGGTTGGTCAGGGCGTCGTCGGCCGCGTGATCCAGCCGCAGTCTTTGCCGGGGCAGGTAGCCGGCGCGGCGGATCAGCTTACTTAGCAGCGTCCGCTCCAGCTGCCCGCGGCTATCCGGGTGGACGCGCAGGCTCAGCTCATGCGGCCGGCCCCATTCGCTGACGATGGAGGCGACGCCGGTCAGGCGATCGTGGCCGTCCCGCGTCGCCCAGTGCTCGATCTTGCGCCCGATGAAGAGATTGCTCACCCAGGTCCACAGACCGGTGGCGTAGGCATCGTGGGCCAGCGGATCGGGCCAGTGCAGATCGGGGTGGAGGCTGGCCAGGTCGAGCCCGTAGGCGGCACCGGCGTCGCGCCGGCGGAGGGGTCGCACCGGCGGGCCGTTGCCGTCCGGCGCCACGTCCGTCACCTCGGTGACACGGCCGATCCAGGTCGTCAGCGTGCCGCTCTCGGTAAAGCCCAGCGTCTCATAGAGCTGGCGGGCGCCTTCGTTGTGCTGTTTGACCTGGAGCAGGACATACGCCGCGCGGCGGCTGGCCAGGTGGTCAAGGGCCAGCGTCATCAGCGAGCGGGCGATGCCTCGCCGGCGCCAGTTGGGGTGGACAGCCACGTTGGCGATGATGTGGCGCTCCGGCGAGCGGGAGGTCATGAGTGAGATGTTGCCGACGATCTGGCCGTTTTCTTCCCAGACGTAGCCGGGCACGTCGCCAATTGCCGGCATGAGCAGGGGCCGGTACCAGGGCTGGCTGACCATGACGAGGCTGCGCTGCAGGTGGCGCCGGTTTTCCGGGTCCAGCTCGTCCCCAAAGGCCACATCCAGGAGGCGCAACACCGCAGGCGCGTCATGGCGCAGGTTAATGGGGCGGGCGCCCCGCCTGACATCCGACTGGCGCGAGGGCAAAACGGTGATCATGAGACCGCGGCTTGGTGGGCGGTGAGCGGTAGAGCCGACCTGTTTCTGTAGGTTGGCGGCGTCACCCGGGTTCGGCGGCGCATGCCTACAGCTGGCGTAGGGCGCGTTCCTGTGCGTCTGGGCCAACATGTTACCCGAAATCAGTATTCCGACAAACTGCCGCGCCGCCGGGCGCCGTCTTCGGCGCGGCGGTAGAGCCAGAGTCCGAGTGCCGGCATCAGCAGGCCAAAGGCGGTGACGATGACCAGCTCTACTTCGATCGGGGCCAGTTCGGGGTATCCCGGGGGATAGCCCATCAACGTGGAGCGAAACGCGTCCACGCCATAGGCCAGGGGGATGGCGCGCACGATGGGGAGCATGAAATCTGGCAAAGCCGAAAACGGGAAGAACGGCGCGCAGAAGATCATGAAGGCGAACTGGAAAAAGCTCGAGAGCGTCGCCGCGGTCTCCTTGATGCGCAGCGTCCAGGCGGCGAAGGCGAAGCCCGTGCCAAACGTGCCCAGCAGGGCCATGGCCAGAACATAGAACCCCAGCGGGGCGTTGTGTACCGGCAGCTGCCCGATCAAGGCCTGCATGAAAAACGCGCTCAGGAGGGCCAGTAGGCCGGTCCAGAAGAGGGTGATCGTCACCCGGGCTGACAGGCTGGCGAGCTTCGATGCCGGGCTGAGATAGAGCTGCTCGAGCGTGCCCTGCTTCTGCTCGCGGCGCACGTTGTAACCGATCGACCACAGCGTGTCCGTGAGGAAGATGAACAGAATGAAGCCGTAGACGACCAGCCCAGCCTGGTTGGAGACCCCGCTACCGCCGAAGCCTTCCGGCGCGAACATCGCGCCGGCCAGCGTCAGCACGGCGATCACCAGAAAGATCTGACCAAAGCTGGCGACGAACTCTACCGGATAGCGCAGCATAATCGTGAACTCTTTGCGCACCATGGCCAGGTAGGTGGAGAAGGAGAGGGGCATGGTTGGTGTAGGCAAGTTGGCGGTTGGTTGGTTCGTTGGCTTTCTGGTTTGTTGGTTGGTCTGGGGCAGTGTACAACCCTCCAGCAAACCAACAAACCAGCAAACACCCTAGAATGTTCCGATCCCCTCATTCCGGCGCAAGGAGGACTCGACCCGGCCGAAGACCCAGGCGCCGAAGAGGGGGACAAAGAGAAGGAAGACCCAGAGAACGGCGAAGTCCAGGTACCAGCGCTCCAGGAAGTAGCCCACGCCCAGGAGGGCGGAGCGGGTGCCGTTGACCATCCAGGTCGGCGGGAAGAGCTGGGCTGCCAGCCGCAAGAATGGCGGCAGGACGGTGACCGGGTAGAAGATGCCCATGAGGAAGCTGACGCCCCACTGCATGACGCCGATCAGGGCATTGGACTCCTTGACGCGCAACACGAGGGCGCCAAAGAGAAAGGTGAAGCCATAAAGGGGCACCAGGCCGACGAGCACGAACAGCATGGCCAGCAGGATGTCGCCCTGAAACGGATTGACCCCAAAGATCAGGCAACCGAGCAGGTAGGCGATCACCGCCGAGCCGACGCCCCGCACCGCGCTGTAGACGGCGACGCCGGCGGCCAGCACCCGGCTACTGGTCGGGGTGACGTAGATGGCCTCCAGCGTGCCCGTCTCCTGTTCGAAGCGGACCCAGTGAGCGATGTGCCAGAAGGCGTTGGAGACGATGGCGAAGACGTTCGAGCCGATCAGCAAAAAGGCCACGTAGTTGGCCGTGCCGGTATTGGCCTCGAAGTTGGCGGCCGCGTCCGGACCGGCGGCCGACCGGCCGAGCAGCATGGGCATGGCCGCGAAGACAATGGGGATGATCACCTGCAACAGCACCTGCCCGGGATAGCGAGAGACGTTGAGCAGGCGCAGCCAGGTCTCCGCCCAGGCGGCGGACGCCTTCTGGCGGAGGCTCGGCGGGTGGT
>JBFGLK010000542.1:0-3164 GCA_041576195.1 Promineifilaceae bacterium (SeqCode) | reverse complement strand
AGCGGCTGCTGATTAATCGCATTATTGATCGACCACATCTTATCTCCCTCCTGGTCACGTTTGGCCTCTCGATCATCATCGCCAACATCTACAAGCTGGCCTACACCGCCACGCCCCGCACGGTCGATAGCGTGCTGAGCGGCTTCTGGCGTGTGGGCGCGGTCACCATCCCGCGCACCCGCACGTTCGTCATGCTGGCCGCCCTGATCATCATGGCCGTGCTCCTGCTCTTCCTGCAATATACGCGGCTGGGAAAGAGCATCCGGGCGGCGGCACAGAACCGAGAAGCCGCCCGCATCGTGGGGATTGAAATCGGCAGCGTCTACGCGATCACCTTCGCCATCTGCATCGCCATCACCGGGGCCGCCGGCATGCTCGTGAGCCCGACGCAGCCGATCTTCCCGTTCATGGGCCCCCCGCTCACCCTGAAGGCGTTCGCCATCACCGCGATGTCCGGCCTCGGGAGCATCCCCGGCGCCTTGCTTGGCGGCATCTTGCTCGGGCTGATTGAGGTCTTCATCGCCACGTATGTGCCGGGCATCGGCACCAACCTGGGCATCATCTCCTCGTTTGTCATCCTGGTCGTCGTGCTGGTGACGCGGCCGCAAGGGCTGTTTGGCGGCCTTAAGGCGGCCCCGGCAGCCTGATTCGGAGAAGATCATGAGTCGACTCACAAGGTGGTGGCACAGATGGAAGTTGGGCCGGTGGGCCCTGGGCCTACTCGTCCTGGCCCTTCTCGCCCTGCCCTTGCCCCAGTTCATCGCGCCCGAGCGCAAGCTGGTCACTAACTCCCTGCTCTTCTCGTTTACCCAGATGTTTATGCTGGTGACGCTGGCCAGCAACTGGAACATCACAGGCGGCTTCACCGGCTACGTGGACTTCGGCCACGCCGTCTTCTTCGGTCTGGGCGCCTACGGCACAGGGATCATGATGGTCAAGGCCGGCTGGCCCTTCCTGCCCGCACTGGTCGTCGGGGCCATCGCCGCGGCCATCTTCGCCGTCCTCATCGGCGCGGCCACGCTGCGGCTCAAAGGCCCCTACTTCTCCATCGCCATGCTCGGCACCTTCGTGGCGATGCGCGAGATCGTCCGCGTCTCCAAGCCGCTAACCGGCGGCGGCACCGGCCTGACGCTGCCACCCTATCTGAACCGGCCGCTGTTCTATTACATCACCTTGCTCATGGCGATTGTCGTCGTCGCCGCCATCGCCTGGATGCGCCGCACCCAGTTCGGCGCTACCTTGATCGCGATCCGCGAGGACGAGATCGGGGCGGAGATGCGTGGCATCAACACGACCCTGCACAAGATCACGGCCTTTTGGCTCGCCGCTCTCTCCAGTGGCGTCGTCGGCGGGCTTTGGGCTTACCAGAACACGTTCATCGACCCGGACGTCGTCTTCTTCGAGGCCCGCACGGTCGAGCTGGTCATGATGACGATGCTCGGCGGCCTGGGAACGGTCGCCGGCCCGGTCCTTGGCGCCGCGACCATCTACTGGCTGCGCGACGTCGTCTGGGCCAACTTCCTGCAATTCCACCTCATCGTCCAGGGCGCCTTGCTCATCATCATCGTGCTGTTCGTGCCCGAGGGAATCCTGGGTACGCTGGGCGATCGCTCGGGCACCAGTCTGGGCCGGCTCTGGGGGCGCTATTTCAAGCCGGCAGCCGCGCGCGAACACCCGCCAGCCGAGGAAGTGGAGGCCAGCACATGAGCGACACGAACGGCCAGCGACCGATCCTTGAAGGTCGCGGGGTCAGCAAGTATTTCGGCGGCCTGGCGGCGCTCACCAACGTCGACTTCGCCGTCTACCCGGGTGAGGTCATGGGCCTCATTGGTCCCAACGGCAGCGGCAAAACGACGCTCTTCGACTGTCTCAGCCGCGTGCAGGACATCAGCAAGGGTCAGGTCTTCTTCAAGGGTCAAGACGTTTCGAAGAAGAAGCCCTACGAGGTCGCTCACCTGGGTCTGGCGCGGACATTCCAGGTCATTCGCGTCTATCGCAAGCTGACGGTGCTGGAAAACATGCTCCTCAGCCGGCAGTGGGGGGGCGAGGGCCTGTTTCGCCTCTTTCGGCCCAGCACCCGCGCTCTGGAGACGCGAGCCCGGGAGCTCATTCACTTCCTGCTGCTCGAGCGGCTCGTCGACGAGAAGGCGGGCAATCTCTCCGGCGGCCAGCAGCGGCTGCTGGAGATCGGCATGGCCCTGATGCCCGATCCCGATCTCATCCTGCTCGACGAAGCCACCTCCGGCGTCAATCCGACGCTGGTGGAGACGATCAAGGACCGTATTCGCGAGCTCAACACGCAACAACACAAGACCTTTCTCCTGATCGAGCACAACATCCAGTTCATCGGCGACCTCTGCAGCCGGGTATTCGTCCTGAACTATGGCGAGAAACTGGCCGAAGGGACGCCGGACGAGATCGTGGGCAACGAGGCCGTCATCGAGGCCTACTTCGGCGCGGATGGAGATGACGATGACTACGATGACTAATGGCCGACCGCTGCTCGAGGTGCAGGACGTCTACGCCGGCTACCTGCCCGACATCGACATCCTGCGCGGGGTCAGCCTGCACGTGAAGCCGGGTGAAGTCGTCTGCGTCATCGGCCCCAACGGTGCCGGCAAGTCCACCGTATTCAAGGCCCTCTACGGCTTCCTGGCCGTCCGGCGCGGCCGAGTACTCTTCGACGACCGCGATCTGACCAACGTGCGCCCGCAGGACGCCCTCCGTGCCGGCATCACCATCGTGCCCCAGCTTCGCAGCGTCTTCCCACAGATGACCGTCTACGAAAACCTCGAGCTAGGTATGTACCTGGAGCGTGATAAGGCCCGCATCCGCCAGCGCATTGACTACATTCTCCAGCTCTTCCCGCGCCTGGCCGAGCGGCAAAAGCAGCTGGTGGGCACCATGAGCGGCGGCGAGCAGCGGATGCTCGAGATCGGCCGTGCCCTGATGTGGGAGCCGAAACTCGTGCTCATGGATGAGCCGTCGGCCGGCCTCGCCCCGCTGATCACCAAGGCGATCTTCGAGAGCATCCGGCGCCTGCCGATCGTCACCCGCCGCGGCAAGCTTGTCGGCATCGTCACCCGTAGCGACATCCGCCGTGCAGAACCTTCCGGCGCGACGACGCTCAACGTGTGGGAGCTGAACTACCTGCTGGCCAATCT
>JBFGLK010000541.1:0-3170 GCA_041576195.1 Promineifilaceae bacterium (SeqCode) | reverse complement strand
TTTTTCCTGGGCACTGCCGGGGAATCTCCCCGGCACTCCCCCTACGGGCGGTAACGATACCTCCGGCCGGGCACGGTCTGAATCCGGCGCGGGCGGGCCGGATCCGGCTCGATCTTCAGCCGCAGCCGGCGCGCCAGCTGGGTCAGGCTGCCATCCCGCACGCCGCGCTCGAAGATGACCTCGCCGGGCCACACCGCCGGAGCATTTCGTCGTCCGGCGCGTCCTCCAGGATGGCCGCGGCCCAGTTCGCCGAGCGGCTGCGGGAGAGCGAGTAGGCGGGCGCCGTGACGTTTCGGCAGCTTGCCGGCATGGCCTGGGACCTGGCCGAGCAGCTGGGCGAGGATCCCCAGGTGACTGAGATGGCCGGGCTGCTGGGCCGGGCGGCGGAACGGCGCCGGTAGGCCGCTCCGGCCGTCAGGCCAGCGTCACGATGAGATCATGCCGCCGAAAGCCGTCGGCCAGGCTGATCCCCATGGTCGGCATCGTGAACGTCCGCGGGATGGCGTCCGCCTGGTTCAGGCTGAGCGATGAGACGACCGAGAAGAGGCGAGGAATGCCGGGTCCGCTCACCGGCACGCTGATGGGCGGAACAGATCCGGCCACCGCCGTCCTGATGGCCCCGGCGATCGGCCCGTTGATGAACAGCCCGCCAAAGAGGTCGATGGCCACCAGCACGGTGCTCAGGCCCAGGCCGCCGGCCAGGATTCCCCCGACATAGACCCACCAGGCGATCGAGACGTCGCTGCGTACCGTGGGCGTGCCGACGGGGCTGGCCGCCAACGTCAACGTCAGACCATCGGTTGTGGCGGTCATGGCCACCGTCACGTCGAAGTCCACCGTCACGCTGAAGGCGCCGGACACGCCGGTCGCCGTGGCCGAGCCGATCACGTGGAGCATCCCGACCTCATCGATGCCGGCCGTGATCCGCGTCAGGCGCGCCGACGCGATCAGAGGAATACCGGAGATGGCCAGCGGGACGCTGCCGGTCCAGAAGAACGGATGGCTGGGGATAAAACCCGCCGGCGTCAGGCCCAGCCGCGTGGCCAGGGCGGGCCGAATGAAGTCCCGCAGTAGCGACGTGTTATTAACGCAGAATCCGGCGCCGTCGATGAAGCTGCCGCCGGCGTCGCGTCGCAGGAGCGTACGGCTGATGAGCCCGCGACTGCCCGGCCCGCCACCCACGCCGCAGAGCGCACTGACCGATCCGGGCGTCGTGCGGAAGTCCTGGACGATGAGGGGCGGCGTGGCCGGCATCAAGGTCACCAGGCCTACCATCTGCAATAGTTGTCGCCCGATGAGGCGGGCGGTGTCGACGAGCAGGGCCAGGACCCCCGCCCGCGCCACGTCGGGCGACACCCCCTGGGCGATCCGGGCCGCCATGTAGAGCATGATGATGGGGCTGTTGAGGATGCGGCTTTCGTTGAAGCGGGGCTCGATGATGGGCTCGCTACCGGCGCTGGTGAAGTCGACGACGAGCGCATTGGCCTGGATCTCCAGGCTGTCCTGAATCGTGATGGTGCCATCCAGGGGCACGAGACCACTGCCGGCGGGGATATCTACCGGCGGCAACGTGCCAATCTGAACACGCGCGATGTTGAGCACGGTCCCCGTCATGTCCAGCGTCAGCTCGATGGCCGGACGCCCCGGGAAACGGGTGGCGCTGACGCGCACGCGTGGCCGCAACTCACCGGTCACGCCCCCGTCGGAGAACGATTGCGATGCCGGCACACGTGGCATCAGCAACGCATTGGCCACTGTGGTGATGGCGCTGGCATTCACCTCTATAACGGCGTCGAAGTTCCCATGGTCTGCGATCGGCATCGTTGCTTACTCTCCGATGAACTGCTTGACGCCCGACGGAGCCAGGCGCTGGTTGGCCGTGTAGACCCAGCCCTCAAGCGGCACACGCTCGATGTCGAGACGATAGATACCCAGCAGTTGCTCGAGCGCGCGCTCGGCCGCGGCGACTTCTGCCGCCGGCTGGCCGCTGTTGGCTTGGCGCAGCACGCCAAGCGGATCGGCGCTGAATGCCGCGGCCTGGGCCGGCGCCGCGACCACGTGCTCCAGAGCGCGCCGCAGCGCGGTCAGGGCGCCGGCCGAGGCTGCTGCCGTCTCGAGCGGCATGAGCTGGAAGCGCTCGGCTTCGATGGGTAGATCTGCTGGTCGCTTGAGTTCCAGTTCTGGGAACAACTCGGCCAGCACGGTCAGCGGGTCCTTGGTGAACTGACGGGCCAACGCGGGATCCTCGTCGAGCGAGGCTTTGAGACGAGCGGACCGCTCGTCGAGCTCGGCCAGGGGCGCCTCCATATCCGGAGCGCCGCGGAAGTAGGCTTGCAGGATCTCCGGCGCCGCGCCTGGCGGGGCGTCGAAGCTCAGCGCCAGCCTCACCCTGCTCATCCCTGCCTCGTCGGCCGGCGTGAGGCGTTTTGCGTCGTCGGCGTCGCTCTGAACGTCCTGTTCCTTCATCGGTAGCTCCTTTGAGTGCCATCGTCATGGGACCGGCGCGCTGCGCCACGACGCGTCCCGTTGAAACGACCTGAAGACCCCGGACAGGCCAGGGCGCCTGGGCTGAACCAGGCTGTGGACAGATCCTGAGGAAGGCGTGGCCCGGTGGCGCAGCACGTACCGGCCAAACAGGGAAAGCCTACCATGGGGAGAGACGGTTCACATCAGCCGTTTGACGTATTCGTGGTGGGGGTGAGGAAGTGAGGAGAGGGGTGCGGTCCACTGTGCTGCCGCTGATCGCGCGGTTCGAAGTTTGGGTCGGGTGTTGCGGCAGGTGAAGGAGTCACCCCGGTGATGCCGGCAGGCCGGCCCTCGGCCCTGGCGCCGCCCAGCGCCCCGGCACGCATGCTACAATTGTCTCAGGGGCCGCCGCTGCGGGCGGATGGGGCCGGGGAGCGGCCTGGCCCCCCTTGGCTCCCGGGGAATCGCCATGATCCAACACCTCGCGCGCCTGCTCCTTCCTGGCCGGCGACGCGAGCCGAGAAATCCATCGCTCGACGGCCTGCTGGCGGAAGTGGATAGCCACCTGGCCAACGTGGACGCGCTCATCACGCCGGCCCCCGAGTCGCTGCCCCGCACCCCGTTCGACGCCGACCTGCCCGCCGAGGAGTTGTCCCTTGCCAACGTCACCGCCCGCCAGCGGCTCCAGGTGGCCCGGGTGGCCC
>JBFGLK010000540.1:0-3174 GCA_041576195.1 Promineifilaceae bacterium (SeqCode) | reverse complement strand
TGGCCGCCGCGGCCGCCGAAGGCGCGGCCGGGCGCCGCTCGGACACCTCGTAGACGGCGCGCGTCAGCTCGTCGAGCGAGAACGGCTTCATCAGAAAGTCACGGGCGCCGGCGAGCATGGCGCGACGCAGATAGGGCGTGTCGCTCTGCACCGACATGATGATGATCTGGCACGCGGGGAGGGCCTGGGTGATCACCTTGGTCGCGGCGATGCCGTCCATGTCGGGCATGTTGACGTCCATGAGGATGACGTCCGGGCGCAGCTCCTTGGCCTTCTCGATCCCGTCACGCCCGCTCTCGGCCTCGCCGACCACGTCGACACGGCCGTCGAATTGCAGCAACTTGAACACGCTTTCGCGCGTCTCTCGCAGATCGTCGACGACCAGCACACGAATTTTCTCTGACATGACGCTTTCCTCGATTCTCCGGATCAGGGAAGTCGTGTCCTTCCCTCCGCAGCCCGCCGGGCTGGCGTTGCCCACGGTCTTCATGCTCGCCGGCCCTTCCCGAAGGGGCGACCTGATGGTGTTCGTCCCACCGTCTCCCGGTCGGGCCGGCGGCCTCAAACGAAATGCACGAAGACCTGATTGCTTAACAAGGCACCACGCGCCGTCAGGCGCAAGCGCCCGCCCGCTTCACTCAGCAGCCCCCATTGTACCAGTAGGCTCACCGTTTCGTTATAGGCCTCATGTATGGGTTGGCCAAACTGCTTGGCGAAGCCGGCCAGATCCAGGCCTTCCTGGAGTAGCCGCAACTGGGTGATCACCGTCTCGCTCATCGCCTCGGCCCGGCTGACCCGGTGAACACTGGCCGCCGCCGCCGACCAGGGATAGCGGCCTGGCGGGCCCGCGGCCAGGCGGCGCAGATAGACCCGGGGCTGGCGCACCACCCAATAGCGCACGCCGTCGGCGTGGCCGTGCGCCCCGGCGCCAAGACCCAGGTAGGCGTGGTTGCGCCAGTAGACCAGGTTGTGCCGGCACGCCCGTCCCGGTCGGGCCCAATTGGAGATCTCGTAATGCTCGAAGCCGGCGCTGGCCAGCAGCTCGCGGGCCAGGGCGTATTGATCGGCCGCCAGGTCCTCGTCGGGTAGGGCCACCCGGCCCGTTTGCACCCAGCGCTGCATCGGCGTGCCCGGCTCGACGATCAGGCAGTACAGGCTGAGGTGCTCCGGCTCGAGTGCCAGCGCCGCCCGCAGGCTGCGCTCCCAGCTGGCCAGCGTCTGGCCCGGCAGCCCGTAGATCAGGTCGAGGTTGAGGTTGTCGATGCCGGCAGCCCGGCTCAGGCGCACCGCCTCCTCGACCGCCGCGAAGTCGTGCTCCCGCTCCAACAGGGCCAGCTCCGCCGGCACGGCGCTTTGCGCCCCCAGGCTGAGCCGGTTGACGCCCAGTGCCCGCAGCGCCGCCAGGCCGTCCGCGTCGACCGTGCCGGGATTGGCTTCCAGCGTGATCTCCGCGGCCGGATCCAGAGCGAAGGCGTCGCGCACCGCGGCCAGGATCCGGCCCAGAGCCGCCGCGCTGAGCAGAGAGGGCGTGCCGCCGCCGAAGAAGACGGTCTGCGCCGGGCGGCGCGCGTCGCCGCCGACTTCACGGATCTCCGAGGCCAGGCCGTCCGCGTACGTCTCCCGCAGATCGCCCAGGCTCGTGTAGGTGTTGAAGTCGCAATACGAGCAGCGATGCCGGCAAAACGGGATGTGTAGATAGAGCGCCAGCGACGGCTCAGTCAATTCGCTCACCAGTGGCCGGTCCCCGGGTCCCCCTTGAACGGGCCGACGATCTTGCTCGTGATCCAGCCACCGTAGAAGGAACCGGCCTGCGGGCAAACCTGCTCGTCGCCGACGGTGCAGGCGTCCATCTTGCCGGCATAGAACGCCACGTAGCCGGCGATGGCGCGGAAGGCCGGCGTGGGGTCGGCATAGGCCCAGGCGGCGGCCGGCGCCCGCCGCTCGCCCACGACGACGTCGAAGTAGCCGGCCCGCCCCTTCCACTCGCATAGGGTCTGCCGGCCGGCGACCGGCTCCAGCACGCCGGGGAGGACGTCCTCCGGCGGGAGATAATAGACCGGCGGGCTGGCCGTCTCCAGGACCCGCAGGGCCCGCTCAGTGTCCGCGATGAGCCGCCCGTTGAAGACGACGCGGATGCGCTCCGGGACGGGTTCGACCCGCGGCGGGCGTGGGTAGTCCCAGACCGACTCCTGGCCCGGGCCGGGGGTGACGCGAGTAACCTGGCTCATCATCTTGCTCCAATGCCGGCACGCGGCGGTGCTCTCCGGTGATTCTACCAGCGGGCGCCACAGGCCGTCATCCGGTTAAGGCAGACTTAATGTGGCGCGCCGGCGCCGGGGTCGGGCGAACTCCTGCTATAATTGACCATGTCGACGAGGGCGGGCTTGGCCGCCCTCTAGTGCCTGGAGGCCAAGGTGAAATTACCGACCTTCCGACTTCTCCTCTGGGCCCTGCTATTCCTGCTGGGCCTGGCCCCGGTTGTCTCGCCCGCGGCAGCCCAGGGGGAAGGCCGGATCGTGGTCCTGGAGATCAGCGGGCCGGTCACGCCGGCCATGCAAAATTACTTCGAACGCGGCATCGCCCGGGCAGAGGAAGGCGCTCGCGCCGTCCTCATCGTCCTCGACACGCCCGGTGGTTCCGTCGACGTGACCCTGGCCATCGTCCAGCGCTTCCGCGGCGCCCGGGTCCCCGTCATCCTCTACGTGGCGCCCAACGGCGCCCAGGCCGCCTCTGCCGGCAGTGTGCTCATGGCGGCGGCCCACGCCAACGGCATGGCCCCGGAGACCGTTGTCGGAGCCGCCACCCCCATCAGCCTGGACGGCACGGATATCCCGGAGACGGCCCAACTCAAAGCCATCGAGGATCTCAAGGCGACCATGCGTAGCCTGACGGCCCGGTGGGGCTCGGAAGCCGTCGAGCTGGCCGAGGCCATGATCGAGGAGGCGCGCGCCATCACCGCGGCGGAGGCCCTGGAGGTCAACTTCATCGACGCGGTGGCGGTGGACGTGCCGGACTTGCTGGCCCACCTCGACGGGCTGACCGTCGACGTGGAAGGACAGCCGACAGCCCTGGTCCTGGCCGACGTTGAGACCGAGAACCTGGCCATGTCGGCCCTGGAGACGATCCTGCACGCCCTGGCCAACCCCACGATCGTTGGCTTCCTCCTGGCGATCG
>JBFGLK010000539.1:0-3179 GCA_041576195.1 Promineifilaceae bacterium (SeqCode) | reverse complement strand
CGGCTTCGTCGGCCGGGCCCGCCCCTGGCACGACCTGGAGACGCTGCTGGCGGCCGTCGGCCGGCTGCGCACCGCCGACCCGCGCATCCACCTGTTGCTGGTCGGCCAGATGCCCGGGGACCTGCCCGATCGCCTGGCCGCCCACGGCCTCCTCGGCGCGGCCACCCTCACCGGCCCGGTGCCCCACGAGCAGGTGCCTGAACACATTGCCGCCATGGACGTCGCCGTCTCCTGCCACCAGGCCCTGGACGACTTCTATTTCTCGCCCCTGAAGCTGTTCGAATACCTGGCCTGTGGCGTGCCCACCGTGGCGGCGGACATCGGCCAGCCGGCCCGCCTGATCCGGCCCGGCGAGACCGGCCTGCTCTATCCGCCCGGCGACCCCGCCGCCCTGGCCGCGGCCATCGCCTCCCTCATCGCCGCGCCGGCGGAGGCCCGTCGCCTGGCCTGGAACGGCGCCGCCCACGTGCTCCAGGAGCACACCTGGGACGGAAACGCCCGGGCCGTCCTCGGCTGGCTTGGCCGGTCGGCTGCGGTGCCCACCGCTGAGCTGCCGTTGCTGGACCCCAGGCTACGGCAGCGCCTCTACCGCGCCACCCGCCCGGACCTGGCCCGCCCGCTGCTGGCCCGGGCCACCCCGATGTTCGCCCGCCGGGGCCCGGAACGCCTGAAGGCAGTCGCCGACATCGGCGTGCTCAAGTACAAGCCCGGCCGCCGCTGCGTCCTCGGCTACACCCTGATCGGCCGCCATCGCCGCACCGGCGCTGCGTCCGTACACCGGGTCGTAGGCAAGGTGTTCCGCGACGAGCGCGGGGAGCGTCTGCACCGCCTGCAGCAAAGCCTCTGGGACGGCGGCTTCGGCCCGCAGGCGCCCGACGGCATCCACGTGCCCCGATCGTTGGGCTACGCCCCCAAAATGCGCATGCACCTGCAGGAGCGGGCCCCGGGCTACACCCTGAATGAGCTGGTCGTCCAGGGCCCGATCGCCGCCTACGGGCCCCGCGCCGCCCAGGCGCTGGCCAAACTGCACGCCTTTGCCGTGCCGGAGGCCATCGCGCCCGATCTCGGTCGCTACACGCTGGCCGACGAGCTGGCCAACCTGGAGACCTTCGCCAGCCACCTGCGCGCCTGGCGGCCCGCCGACGCGCCGACGATCGACCGGCTCCACCAGGCCCTGCGCGGCTGGGGCGCCGAATTGTCCGCGGTGGCCGCGCCGGCGCCCATCCACCGCGACTTCTACTACAGTCAACTCCTCTTCGCCGGCAACCGGGTGACCCTCATCGACTTCGACCTGTTCGCCTGGGGCGACCCGGCCATCGACGCGGCCAACTTCATCACCCACCTGCGCTTCATGGGCCTGGACCTGCTTGACGACTGGGACGCCCTGGCCGCCGACGCGGCCGGCTTCGCCGATGCCTACGCCCGGCACCGGCCGACCGACGCCGCCTTCTGGGCTCGCTGCGCCTTCTACGAGGCCAGCACCATCTTCCGCCTCTTGCACGTCGCCGCCCCCCGGCCCGGTCTGGCCCCCCTGTTCCCCGAGCTGCTCGCGCGGGCGGCGACCAGTCTGGAGGTCGCGTGAGCCGCCACAAAGACGCCCATCGGGCCCTCCCATTGTTAGGTATCGAGGCCCGCTACCTGCGCTATCTGCGCCCCTTTGGCGGGCTGATGGCCCTGATGCTCGGCTTCATCCTGGTCGTCGCCGGACTCGACATCATCGCCCCCTGGCCGGTCAAGTTCATCGTGGACAACGTCATCGGCGGCCAGCCGTTCCAGGGCGGGCCTGGCGCCTGGTTCGTGGCCACCTTTGGCGGCGACCCCCGGGTGCAGGCCGCCATCCTCGGCCTGGCCCTGCTCCTGGTCACCCTCTTGCAGGGCGCCGCCGCCTTCATCTATGAGTATCTGAGCGGGCTGGTGCAGGAGCGAGCGACCTTCCTGCTGCGCTCCGACGTCTTTGAGCACGTGCAGCGCCTGCCGCTCCAATTCTTCGACCAGCAGCGGCTGGGCGACGTGCTGAAGCGGGTCACGGACGATGCCGGCAAGATCATGGTCGCCCTCGTCAGCAGCATGGGCGAGTTCACAGTGGACGCCGTCAAGTTCGTCGGCTTCGCCGCGGTCATGCTCTTCGTCAACTGGCGCTTCTCGATTATCGTCCTGGCCTACGTGCCCCTCCTGCTCTTTCTCTACGTCACCTTTCGGCAGAACATCCGCGAGACCGCCCGGGTGGCCCGTCACCAGGAAGGGGAGATGACCAGCCTGACCCTGGAGACCCTGGGCGCCATCCGCGAGGTCAAGGCGTTTGGCCGTGAAGCGCACCAGCTGGCCCTGTTCGAGGCCCACGGGCGCGATCGCATTCACTCCGCCCTGCGGTCGATCCGCTGGGAGGCGTCGTTCAGCCCGGTGATCGACTTCATCCAGGCGGCCAGCACCGCCGCCGTCATCTGGTATGGCGTCTCCCAGGTGTTGCTGGGCCAGTTCACGGTGGGCGAGCTGCTCATCTTTATGGCCTATCTCAAGGACATGTACCGCCCGCTGCGCCACTTCAGCAAGCTGGCCGCCAACCTGCAGAAGGCGGCGGCCAGCGCCGACCGGCTGGGCAAGGTGCTCGATGCGGAGGTGACCATCGTGGACGCGCCCGGCGCCCTGCCCGTGGGCCGCGTGCGCGGCGATCTGACCTTCACAGACGTCGCCTTCGCCTACCCCACGGCTCCCGAGCAGCCGGTGCTGGAGGGCATCTCCTTCCGGGTGAACGCCGGCCAGGTGGTGGCCCTCGTGGGTGGCACCGGTGCCGGCAAGTCGACCATCACCAACCTGCTCATGCGCTTCTACGACGTGACCGCGGGCGCCATCCGGCTCGACGGCCACGATCTGCGCCAGATCCGCCTGACCGACCTGCGCCGGCAGTTCGCCATCGTGCCCCAGGAATCGGTCCTTTTTGCCCGCTCCGTATGGGATAACATCGCCTACAGCCGGCCAGAAGCAACCCGCGAGCAGATCCTCGCCGCGGCCCAGGCGGCCAACGCCCACGACTTTATCCTCGACCTGCCGCAAGGCTATGACACGATCGTGGGCGAGCGCGGCGGCACGCTCTCCGGCGGCCAGCGGCAGCGCATCGCCATCGCCCGCGCCCTGCTGCGCGACGCCCCGATCCTGATCCTGGACGCGCCAACGGCCGCCCT
>JBFGLK010000538.1:0-3186 GCA_041576195.1 Promineifilaceae bacterium (SeqCode) | reverse complement strand
GTAGGCGTGCTTGCCGGCAGCCAGGATGGCCCGGCTCACCTCGGCATGAACTGCCGGCACGGTCAGGTTGACGACGATGTCGACGGCCGGGTCGGCCAGGAGCGCCTCAACCGACAGGGCGCGCAGGCCGTGGGCGTCGGCGAGGGCTTCGGCCCGGTCCCGCTTGATATCGGCGCAGGCGACGAGATCCAGGATCGGCCAC
This sequence comes from Promineifilaceae bacterium (SeqCode), assembly GCA_041576195.1. GTDB lineage: Bacteria > Chloroflexota > Anaerolineae > Promineifilales > Promineifilaceae > JAGVTM01. Next base: position 2,984 of record JBFGLK010000538.1, on the reverse strand, counting down.
TGCCGGCAGCCCTGGACGTATTGCGGCGCGATGTTGCCGCAGCCGATGAGCCCGACCCTAACCTTCGCGGCCATGGCCCAGTCCTTCACCCACCAGGTAGGCATAGCTGTCCGCCACGGCGGTCATCATGTCCGTTGCACAGCGGTCCAGCTCGACGATCAGCCAGTCGGCGTGACTGGCGCGGAGCACGGCCGGGAAGTCCATCATCCCCTGGCCGAGGGCCACCATCGGCGCGTCCTGGCGGCCGGGGCCATCCTTGAGATGGAGCAGGGGCGCCCGCGGGCCGAGCTCGGCCAGGACGGCGGCAGGATCCGCGCCGGCGACCGCGACCCAGTAGGTGTCGATCTCCAGGTAGACGGCCGGGTCCAGGTGCTCGAGCAGGATCTGATAAGCGGGCCGGCCGGCCACTGGTTCAAACTCCCACCAGTGGTTATGCACGCCGAAGGTGAGGCCATTCTCCCCGGCGACGACGGCGGCCTCGTTGAAGCGGTCGGCGGTCCGCCGGATGGCGTCGGCGGTGGCGTACTGCTCCGGCGGCTGCCAGCCGTTGACGAGGCGGGTCGTGCCCAGGGCGGCCATATCGGCCAGGACGGCGGCCTGGTCGGCGCCGAGGGGCAGGGGCATGTGGGCGCCGGCGATGGCCAGGCCGAGCTCGCGGCAGAGGCGGCCGACGGCGGTGGCGGTGGTGCCGGCAAAGCCGGCCGTTTCGACGCCGGCGTAGCCAATGGCGGCGACGCGCTCGAGGGTGCCGGCAACGTCGGCGGCCAGCGCGTCGCGGAGTGTGTAGAGTTGGAGGGCGATGGGGAGAGTTGTCATGAGGTTGGTTTGTTTGATGGTTGTCACGCTACACCCTACGGGTGCGTGCGCACCCTTAGGGTGTGACGGGGGCGGACGGCCGGTGGCCGAACGACAGCGGGGCGATGGCCCCTGGCGCGGCCCACAGGATGGCGTTGGCAATCACGCGCTGTACCTCCGGCTGGTAGTAGATGGGATAGGTCTCGTGGCCGGGGCGGAAGTAGAAGACGCGGCCCCGCCCCCGGCGGTAGCAGCAGCCGCTACGGAACACCTCGCCCCCCGCAAACCAGCTGACGAAGACCAGGGTCTCCGGCGCGGGGATGTCGAAGAACTCGCCGTACATCTCAGCCCGGGGGATGGTGAACCCCTCGCCCAGGCCGGCGGCGATCGGGTGATCCGGGGCGGTGACCCAGAGGCGCTCTTGCTCGCCGGCCTCCCGCCACTTGAGATCGCACGAGGTGCCCATCAGGCGCCTGAAGATCTGCGAGTAGTGGCCCGAGTGGAGAACAATGAGCCCCATGCCGGCAAGGACGCGCGCCTGCACCCGATCGACCAGCTCCGGCCGCACCTCGCCGTGGGCCAGGTGACCCCACCAGAGGAGGACATCGGTCTCCTCCAGGACGGTGGGGGGCAGCCCCTGCTCCGGGTCGTCCAGGGTGGCCACGCGCACGGGCCAACCCCGCTCGCGCAGGGGGCGGGCCAGGGTCTCGTGGATGCCGTCCGGGTAGACGGCGCGCACGGCCGGCGACTGTTTCTCGTGGCGGCCCTCGTTCCAGATGGTGATGCGGGGCGGGCTCACGCGACCTCCTCGCCGATCTGGCAGGGGACGGGCCGGCCGCCCTGCCGGGCTGACGCCTGGATGGCGTCCCAGAGCCGGGCCATGCGCAGGCCGACCGCGGGCGGGCTGGGGTTGGGTATCTGGCCGGCGCGCACGGCCAGGAACTGTTGCCAGACGCCGCGGGATGCCGGCACCTCCAGCGAGCGCATCTCCTCGTCGTCTGGCCCGTGCACCTCGAGGAAGCGGCCCCACACCCCGGTGCGCAGCATGCCCTTGGTGCAGAAGACGCGCACGTCCGAGGCGCAGGAGGGGGCCGTGGCGCCGCAAGCGTTGAAGGTGACCAGGGCCCCGGAGGCGAGCCGGCCCATGGCCACGCCGGTGATGTCGACATCTCGGCCCTGGTTATCGAGCCAGGCGGCCACGTCGACGAACGGCTCGCCGGCCAGGTCGGCCACCGTGTTGAGCATGTGGGCGCCCGTGTCGAAGAGGAAGCCGCCGCCGGCGATGGCCGGCACCTGGCGCCAGGTGCCGAGCGTGCCGGCATCCCAGCCCTGCCAGACGGTGGCGCTGATGTTCAGCAGGCGCCCCAGCTCCCCGGAGCGCAGTAGCGCGGCGGCCGCCCGGATCTCGGGCGACAGGCTGCCGTCGAAGGCGACGACCAGCAGCCGGCCGCTACGCTCCACGGCGGCGATCAGACTCTCGGCCTCGGCGGCGGTCATCACCATGGGCTTTTCCAGAAGCACATCCAGGCCGGCCTCCAGGCAGGCGACGGCCTGGTCGTGGTGAACGGCATGAGGCGTGACCAGGAAGGCCGCGTCCAGCTCTGCGCCGTCGTCCCGTAACAGGCGCGCCAGGCTGGGCTCGTTGCGCGGCACCGGGCGCCCGTACTCCGCGAACAGCGCGGCCGTCGCCTCGTAGGCCGCGGGCGAGGGCTCGCAGACCACGGGGATGGTCGTGTTGGGGAAGTGGGGCAGGATGGCGCGCAGGTGGTGGCGGGCCATGCCGCCGCAGCCGACCAGCGCCATTCGCACCGACGCGTCGTCGTCGTCGGGGCGCAGCCTGCTGCGCCCTCTGGGGTCGGGCGACGAGGTCTTGGTGGGCAATTGAGGCGTTGAGAAGGTGGAGGGCATAGGGTTCCTGTGTCAGATCTGGGCGACCGGGAGGGCCTTGAAGGCCTCGACCTGGCCGCGGATAGCCCGCTCGGTGGGCAGGCGCTCGATGCTGGAGGCGCCGAAGAAGCCGACGATGCCGGGCATACGCTGCAAGGCGTGGCCGACGTTTTCCGGCTCGTCGAACGGGCCGCCGTGGCAGATGACCAGCAGGTCGCGGCGCACGGACCAGCCCGCCTCGGCCATCTCCATCACCCGGCCGATGGCCTCGTCCAGAGTAAAGGCGACGGCGGCGCCGATGC
>JBFGLK010000537.1:0-3192 GCA_041576195.1 Promineifilaceae bacterium (SeqCode) | reverse complement strand
TGGGGGGCATCGACATCTGGGTCAACAACGCGGGCGCCGACATCATCACCGGCGGCAATCGCCAGCGCGCGTTCTGGGAGCGGCTGGACCAGATCCTGGCGGTCGACGTGCGCGGCACCGTATACTGCTGCACCCTCGTAGGTGACCACATGGCCCAATCTGGCCAGGGCGTGATCCTCAACCTGGGTTGGGACCGCGCCTGGATCGACGGCATGGCCGGAGAGACGGCGGCGCTTTTCGCCCTGGGCAAGGCGTCGGTCATGGGTTACACCAAGAGCCTGGCGCGCTCGCTGGCACCCGAGGTGCGGGTGAACTGCCTGGCGCCTGGTTTCGTGCGCACCGCCTGGGGGGAGACGGCGAGCGACGACTGGCAACAGCGCGTCTCGCGCGAGACGCCGCTCGGTCGCTGGGGCGATCCAGATGACGTCGCCAGGGCGGCGGTTTTTCTGGCATCGGACGACGCGGCGTACATCACCGGCCAGATACTTTATGTCAATGGCGGCCTGGTCATGTAAGGAGGGATGGAGATGGCGGAGCGTGAACCGGGCCGTGAGACCATGCACCACATCGCCTGCGCCCGGGGGGACGTGGGACGCTACGTGCTGCTTCCCGGTGACCCGGGGCGCGTGCCTTTGATCGCCTCCTTCCTCGACGACGCCCGACCTGTCGCCGACCATCGCGAGTATCGCACGTTCACCGGTTCGCTCCTCGGCGAGCCCGTCTCGGTGACGTCCACCGGCATGGGCTGCCCGTCGACGGCGATCGCCGTGGAAGAGCTGGCGATGATCGGGGCCGACACGTTTGTCCGTGTGGGCACGTCGGGGCCGATGCAGCCGTTTCTGGCGCCGGGCGATCTGGTCATCGTCTGGGCGGCCATCCGGGACGAGGTCACCTCGCAGCAGATCGAACCGCTGGCCTTTCCGGCGGTGGCCGATTTGGACGTCACGCTGGCCCTGCGTGACGCCGCCCGGGCGCGAGGTCTGCCGCACCATGTCGGCGTCAGTCACACCAAAGACTCGTTCTATGGCCAGCACGAGCCGGCGCGCATGCCGATTGCCGGCACGCTCCAGGCGCGGTGGGACGCCTGGGTGGCCGGCGGCGCCCTTTGCTCCGAGATGGAAGCGTCGACGATCTTTGTTTTGGCCCAGGTCCGGCGCTGCCGCGCCGGCGGCGTCATGATCACCGGCGGGACCCAGCAGGATCTTGGCTCGCTGGTGGGAACGGCCGTCGACGCGGTGCGGCTGCTGATTCGGCGCGATCGCGCTGCCGGCACCGGGGAGTGACACCTATGTCAAGCGAAGCGGCTCCGGCCCAATACCACATCCAGCTGCGACCCGGCGACGTCGGGCGCTATGTGCTCTTGCCCGGCGATCCGGGCCGCGTGCCCCGCATCGCCGCCTTCCTCGACGACGCGGTCGAAGTGGCCCACCATCGGGAGCACCGCACCTTTACCGGCTGGCTTGGCGGCGAAAAGGTCTCCGTCACGTCGACCGGCATCGGCGGCCCGTCCACGGCCATCGCCGTCGAAGAGCTGGCCCGCATCGGCGCGGACACGTTCATCCGCGTCGGCACCTCGGGTCTGATGCAGCCGGCACGGATGCGCTCGGGGGATCTCGTGGTGGTCACCGCCGCCGTCCGAGACGAAGGCACGGGCAGCCACTATCTGCCGCTCGCATTCCCCGCCGCCGGCGATCCCGACGTGGCCGACTGCCTGCGCCAGGCCTGTCTTGAGCGCGACGTGCCCTACCACGTCGGGCTGGCCCACTCGAAGGACGCGTTTTACGGCGAGGTCCAGCCAGAGCGAATGCCGGTCGCAGCCGAGCTACGGGCGCGCTGGGACGCCTGGGTGCGGGGCGGCGTGCTGTGCTCGGAGATGGAGGCGGCGGCGCTCTATATCGTCTGCGCCGTACTGCGCAAGCGGGCCGGAGGGATCATGGTGGCAATCGCCGAGGGCCGGCCGGCCCTGGAGAACCTGTGCGCCACGGCCGTCCTGGGCCTGCGCCATCTGATCGCGCGTGACGCGGTCGCAGGTCGCTAGCAACGCCGTCGGTCCTGGGACCAATGGGGAATGGCGACCGGGTCGCGCGCGGGCTATGATTGCCGGCAGCAGCCCGGCCCGCCGCATCGGTCGTTGCCGCGACGACGCGGTGGCCGGTGTCGACTCTAGACCGGGCGACCCCACAGCACTCTGGAGAACGGCATGCGATCCCTCTTTGACGGTCAACGCGCCATTCGCGAGCTATTGGCCCGGCGCGGCCTCGACGTCTCGACGACCGACGAGCGCCGTCGCTCCCGCCGCCTGTTGGCCCGTTGGGGCCGGCGCGGCCTGAGCCAGTTGACCCGCCGCTATCGCGCCGCGCGCGCCGCCGCCCCGGGCGACCTGCTCGAGCGCAAATGGGACGCCCTCGACGTTCCCTGACGCCCTTACTGTGACCCTACCGGGCGCCCGTCCAGCGAACACCGCGGATACGCGTCCCGGTCCGCCGGCCAGAGGGAGCCATACCAGGCCAGGTAGTCGGGCAGGTGCTCGGCCCAGTAGTCGTTCGTGTGTCCACCGGGGTTGAGGTGCCATTCGTGGGGGATGCCGGCAGCCACCAGGTCTTCGTGCAGGCGGGTGACGTTGGGTAACATCCCGAAGTCCGCGTCGCCCACGTCCAGATAAATACGCAGATCGCCCAGATCGCGACTCAGCGCCGTGAATTGCGGGTTGAGATCGGGGCCGGCGCCGATGTCCAATAGGGCGGCACTGTGGCCGCCGACGCCGACGAAGCGTTCGGCGTGGCGGAAGGCGATCTCCAGCGCCCAGTAGGCCCCGCGTGACAGGCCGCCGATCGCCCAGCCTGCTGGCTGCTCCCAGGCACAGGCGTTCGCCGCCACATGGGGAAGGAGCGCCTCCAGCACGACCGTCTCGAACGAGCCTGGCCCGCCCGAGGTGAACTGGGCTGCCCAGCCCCCTGCCGGCATCACCACGAGAAACGGCGGCAGCGCGCCGGCCCTGACCGCCTCGTCGAGCGCCTCGTCCACGCCGAGGTCGTCCCAGGTGGTCTCGTCCTGGTCGAGGCCCAGCCCGTGCAGCAAGATCAGTGTCGGGTACACCCGGCCGTCATCCCCATAGCATGGGGGCATATAGAGGCGATAAGTGCGCTCTGGCCCATCGACGACGCTCGGGTAGGTGACGTCGACGATCGCGCC
>JBFGLK010000536.1:0-3205 GCA_041576195.1 Promineifilaceae bacterium (SeqCode) | reverse complement strand
GTCTCCGCGACCGCCAGCGTCGTCGGCGCCATCATCGGCGAGCTGCCTTCCGGCATCCGCAACGGGCTGGGCGGCGCTATCCTGAACTTCAACTCCTATTACATCTCCGGTCCCAGCCGCCTCTGGGCGGCTATCATCGCTTCGGCCATTGTGGGCATTGGCTTCTTTCTGGCGGTCACCGCAGTCGAAGCGCTCGTCTTACGCGGGCGGCAGCGCCCCGTGGACGCCTGACGATTGCCGTCAAAGCAGATCTCATGAAGCCCGTCGTTGCCGTGGAAAACGCCACCAAGATATTCGGCGAGGGTGGCGCCAAACAGACGATCGCCTTGCGGGAAATCAACCTGGACATCATGCCAGGGGAGTTCGTGTCGATTATCGGTCCATCTGGCTGCGGGAAGTCAACGCTACTGCGTCTAGTGGCCGATCTGATCACGCCCACTGCCGGCAGCGTGCGCGTGAATGATAAGCCGGCGCGCCAGGCGCGGCTGGACCAGGACTACGGCATCGTATTTCAGGCGCCCGTGCTTTACGAGTGGCGCACACTCAGCAAGAACGTGCAGCTGCCCCTGGAGCTCCGAGGCATTCCCCGCGCCGAGCGCGAGTCCCGGGCCAACGAGATGCTCGCCCTGGTGGAGCTGAGCGGTTTTGAGCGTCACTACCCCTGGCAGCTCTCTGGAGGTATGCAGCAACGGGCAGCGATCGCCCGAGCGTTGGCCTTTCGGCCGCCGCTGCTGCTCATGGATGAGCCATTCGGGGCTTTGGACGAGATGACACGCGAGCGCATGAACATGGAGTTACAGCGAATCTGGCGCCGCACGGAGACGACCGTGCTGTTCATTACTCATTCTATCGCGGAGGCGGTGTTCCTATCGACGCGCGTGGTCGTCATGTCCGCGCGGCCGGGGCAGATCATGCGCCAGATCCCCATCAACCTGCCGGCACGTCGCGATATCGACACGAGGGAGAGCAACCGCTTCTTTGAGCTGGTCAACGACGTGCGGGAGAGCTTGCGCCTGGCGGAGGCCTTCGGCGGATGACCGACGAAAGCCCGGCCGGCCGGCCGCCACCCGGTGCCGAGATCGATGCCACCGGCTTCAGCGATATCGCCGAGGCCGTCGACCAGACGCTGACGGCCGCTCGCTGGCCGGCCCTGATGGAGCGCTATCTGCCGGCGATCGTCGTCTTCTTCGGCGCCGTGCTGCTCTGGGAACTGGTCGTGCGCGCCTTTCAGATTCAGGCCTTTTTGCTGCCGGCACCGACGGCCATCTACGACGCTCTCAGCAGCAACTTCGATCGCCTGGTGCACATCGGCTGGTTCACCACGAAAGAGGCGCTCGGTGGATTTGCCATTGGTTGTGGGCTGGGCATCGCCGTGGCCTTTGCCACGTCCCGCTGGTCGACGGCCAGTGAGACGCTGATGCCCTTCGCCATCGCCGCCAACTCGGTACCCATCATCGCCTTCGCCCCCATCGTGAACAACTGGTTCGGTATCGACAACCCGTTGTCCAAGATGGTGATCGTGGCCGTCATCGTCTTCTTCCCGATGATGATCAACACGGTGCGTGGTCTGACGTTGGTCGATCCGGCCGCGCTCGAGCTGATGCACTCCTACGCGGCGTCCGAGTGGCAGATCCTGCGCTGCCTGCGCCTGCCCAATTCTCTGCCCTATATGTTTAACGCCTTCAAGGTCGCCGCCGCGCTGAGCATGATCGGCGCTGTGGTGAGCGAGTATTTCGGTGGCAACCGCTCGGCGCTGGGCGTCTTCATTACCCAGGAGGCGGCCCGGTTCCGCTTCGCGAACGCCTGGGCAGCGATTATCATCGCCTGCGTCGTGGGCATCAGCTTCTACCTGATCATCCTTGGCGTCGAACGCTTGCTCATCCCCTGGCACGCGTCGGTGCGGTCGGCCGAGCGCTAGACCGTCGTTGGCGAGCAGGCGACGAGTGGGCACGGGCTCGCGACAACTGTGTGGTCGCACCTGGCGATAGACGACGGCTTGTCGGAGGAGGTAAGTTCAGGCACACTTCGTCAATGCATACTCAGATCATCAGATCAACAGCCGTATTTGTCGATCGAGGAGGAGAATCGTGAACCGAGTGCGAATACCGCAGCTGTTTGCCTTTGTGCTGGTCTCGCTGCTCGTGGTAGCCTGCGGCGGCGACGGCCCTGCAAGTGGCGACTTGACGCCAGTCACTATCCAGCTTCAGTGGGTTACCCAGTCCCAGTTTGCCGGCTACTACGCTGCCCTGGACCAGGGTTTCTACGAGGATGAGGGACTGGACGTCACCATCCTGGAGGGCGCGGTGGAGATCGTGCCGCAACAGGTCGTGGCCGCCGGGGACGCCGAGTTCGGCGTGGCCTGGGTACCCAAGATGCTGGCCTCGCGGGAACAGGGCGCCGATCTGGTCAACATCGCCCAGATCTTCCAACGAAGTGGCACGCTTCAGGTTTCCTGGGCCGACTCAGGCCTGACCAGCCCGGCCGATTGGGCCGGAAAGCGGGTGGGGACCTGGGGCTTCGGCAATGAGTGGGAGGTGTTTGCCGCCCTGCGCAAGGCAGGCATCGAGCCGGACGATCCGTCCCAGGTGACCATCGTTCAGCAGCCGTTTGACATGTCGCTCCTGCTGAACCGGGAGATCGACGCCGCCCAGGCCGAGATCTACAACGAGTATGCTCAGCTGCTTGAAGCGACAAATCCAGAGACCGGCGAGCTCTATCAGCCTTCCGACTTTATCGTCATCGACTACAACGACGTCGGCACGGCGATGTTGCAGGATCACATCTTTGTCCGTGATAATTGGTTGGCCGAGGAAGGCAATGCGGAGATTGCCGAGCGTTTCCTGCGGGCCACCTTCCGCGGGTGGATCTACTGCCGCGACAACTTCGACCGGTGCGTCGACATCGTGCTGGAGAACGGCCCGACATTGGGCGAAGGGCACATGCGCTGGCAGCTCAACGAAATCAACGCCCTGATATGGCCGTCACCTAACGGCATCGGCGTCATGGACCCCGTGCTGTACGACCAAACGGTCAACATCGCGCTGGACTTCGGGGTGTTGACAGCGCCACCAGATGACGCGGCCGAGCGCACCGATCTGGCGCAGCGCGCACTGGAGGAACTGAGTGACCTGGATACCGAGGGGCTTGGTTATCAGAAGCGCGTCATTGCGGTGACGCCCGGAGGGGAATAGGCGTTGGCGAAACC
>JBFGLK010000535.1:0-3209 GCA_041576195.1 Promineifilaceae bacterium (SeqCode) | reverse complement strand
AGAACCGGGCGGAACGCGCCCACGATCACCCGGCGGGCGACAGCGACCGCCGCCCGATTGAACGTCTCAACCTGGTGTTCCAGACCGAACTCGCTCAATCGGTAGCGATTGGCGCCGAAGGTGTTGGTTTCGATGATGTCCGCCCCGGCATCCACGTAGGCGCGGTGGATTTCAGCCACCAGCGCGGGTTGTTCGACGTTCAGGGCGTCGAAGCACTGGTCGAGCGGGGCGCCGCGGGCGTGGAGCATCGTGCCCATGGCGCCGTCGACGAGCAGCGCGCCCTCGGCGAGCCGGCGGCGAAAGGTCTGGCGGTCGATCATGGCGCTCTATTGTGACAGGTTGCCGGCAGTTGGCAACTGGCGACGAGGGCGGCCTTGAGGGCTGGCCGAACCGGCAGCGTCCTGGCGGCGGGCGACGATGCGCGCTCAGCCCCCGCCAAACAGGGACGCGATCAACGGGGCCACGCGCTCGTTCATCATGACCAGGACGCTGGCGCCCGACTCGGTACGGTAGCTGATCACGTACTCGTAGTCGAGCACCGCTTGCTGCACGTTTCCGCTCTGGATATCCGCCGCGCTTTGCGCAAGCTGGCGCATCTGGTCCAGGCTCAGATCGGTGCGCATGCCGTCACTGACCTGCTGCACGAGAAAGGGGGCCTGACGCAGTAGCTCGCCCAGGCCGAGACTCAGCATGCGATCGCGCACGGCCAGGATGACCTGTTGCTGCCGGCGCGCCCGGCCGAAGTCGCTGTCGGCGTGGCGGGTCCGGGCATACTTCAGGGCCAGCTCGCCCGACATCTGCTGCCTGCCGGCAGGGATGAAGAGCGGGTCAAAGCCGTAGAACATGTCCGGGTAGGTGGGATCGTAGAGGTCGAACGGCACGTCGACCTCAATGCCTCCCAGGGCGTCGATCGAGGCGATCACGGCGTTGAAGTCGACGAGGAGGTAATGGTCGACCGACACGCCGAGGTTGTAAGTCACTGTCTGCATCGCCAGGGCGGCGCCGCCGGCCGGGTTGTTCCCCTGCGCGCCGTAGACGAACGCCGTGTTGATGCGGTCCCGTCCAAAGCCAGGAATGATAACGTAGAGGTCACGGGGAATGGAGAGGATGACCGCCCGGTCGGTGCGCGGATCATAGGAGAGGAGCATCATCGTGTCGGTGCGTGACACGAATGGGTCGCCTGGCCGCCGGTCGATGCCCATCAGTAAGACGGTGATGCGATCGTCCCCCTGCCACGGCTCCTGCGTGGGCCAGGGGGTGGGCGTCACCTGATCGGGCAGGAGGGAAGGCACCGCCGGCGGCCCCGACTGGCCCATGGGAACCAGGTCGATGCCCGCCACCTCGGCGGCGGCGGCCGCGGCGGCGGCGGCCGGGTTCAGCGGGCGATCCAGCAAATTGCCCAACGTGAGAAAGAAGAGAATGGTGACCGCGATGCCCGACACGACGAAGGCGAGACTGAGGGTCACGGTCAGCCAGCCCGGCAGGGTGGCCGAGCGATGATGATCAAAGCGATTGGTCACAGACGTCTCCTCACTCCAACGACGCCTCTAGTATAGCCGGCTCCGCGGCGCCGGTCAGATGCGAGGCCGCCGCTCAGCCCACGCTCTCCCGACGGCCCGGGCCGGGGTGGCTGGGGCCTGCCGGCAGCGCCGCCCGCGCTCAATGTTAATAATTCAGATAACTATGATAAAAACCATTGACTTTCCCGATGGCGCAAGTTAGATTATCATCCTCAGGCGTGCGCAGGCACCGGCCCCGGGTCGGGCTATTATCCTTTCCTGCGCCTGCCGCAAACCGCATGGCACTCGATCGATTTGGTCGCAACATCAGCTATCTGCGCATCTCCCTCACGGACAAGTGCAACCTCCGTTGCGTTTACTGCATGCCGGAGGAAATGACCTTTCGGCCACGGCACGAGCTATTGCAGGACGACGAGATCCGGCGTCTGGTGGCCGTATTCGCGGACCTGGGTTTCACCAAGTTCCGCCTGACCGGAGGGGAGCCCACGCTGCGCGCTGGCATCGTGCCGCTTGTGCAGGCCATCGCCGACACGCCCGGCGTGCGTGAGGTGGCCATGACCACAAATGGCGTGTTGTTGGCCGACCTGGCGCAGCCACTGGCCGACGCCGGCCTCAGCCGGGTCAATGTCAGCATCGACACCCTGAACCCGGAGAAGTTTCACAAGGTCACCCGCTGGGGCGATGTCCAGGACGTGTGGGCCGGAATCGCCGCGGCCGAAGCGGCAGGCCTTCGCGTCAAGCTCAACGCGGTGGTCGTGCGCGGCTACAATGACCGGGAGGACGTCGTCGACCTGGCTCGCCTGACGCTCTTCAAGCCGTGGCAGATCCGGTTCATCGAAATGATGCCCTTCGGCGATGTGGCGGACTTTCAGCAGGCGGGGATCGTGCCAGAAGAGGAGCTGCGGGCGACCATCGCCGAGTCTCTCGGCCTGTTGAGTCTGATCAACGACGGCGAACTGGACGGTGAGGCGCGCCTTTTCCGGTTGGAAGAGGGCCTGGGGACGCTGGGCTTCATCAGCTCGGTCACCCAGCCGTTTTGCGCCAGCTGCACGCGCGCCCGCCTGACCGCCGACGGGAAGCTACGCCTGTGTTTGCTGCGGGAGCAGGAGTTTGACGTCATGACGCCGTTGCGGGGTGGAGCCAGCGATGAGGAGCTGGCTGCCCAACTACGGGAAGCCATCTGGTGGAAGCCCTGGGGCCATGGCCTCGCCCGCGACGTCATCCCGCTCAATCGGGTGATGTCAGAGATCGGCGGCTAGCCGCCCCGCCTAGCGGTGGCGCCGATGCGATGGCGCTTGGCGGAACCTGACTACTCCACCAGTCGACCCGCCGGCTTCGCAACCCCCCACGCCTCGTCAATCAAGTAAAGCGGCCGGCCCTTGACCTCGTCGTAGATGCGACCGAGGTATTCGCCGATGATGCCCAGGCTGATCAGCTGCACGCCGCCCAGGAAGAGGACGGCGATGAGTGTGGTCGCCTGGCCCGTCAGCTCCGTGTGGCTGGTGAACAGGCGCAGATAGACGACGACGGCGATGGCCACGGCCGAGATGGCGGCGATGGTGAAGCCCAGATAGGTTGCCAGCTGGAGCGGGAAATAGGAGAAGCTGGTGATAGCGTTGAGAGCGAAGGGCAGCATCTGGCGCACGCTGCCGAACTTGGAGCTGCCGGCATAGCGGGCGGACCGCTGGT
>JBFGLK010000534.1:0-3216 GCA_041576195.1 Promineifilaceae bacterium (SeqCode) | reverse complement strand
GCGCCGCGATGGTGGGCGTGCCGCAACCCAGCGACTCGTAGACGGCGTTGCCAAATGACTCGACGAAGTGGCCCAGCGACAGGGTGACGCGACCAAGCGAATAGTAGGCGGGCATGAGCTCCTGGGGTATCCAGTTGTGGAAAAGGAAATGATCGGCCAGACCGCGCTCCACGATGTCGCGTCGTGCCGCCTCATAGTAGGCGCGAATGTCTGGCGAGAGCCCGACATCGATCCAGCGGGGTACCAGCACCTTGAGATTGGCGATCCCGTGCCGCCGGACGAGCCGCTCCGCCACGGCGATGGTCTGCGGCAGACCCTTCGACACCTCGGGGCGATGAGGATGGAGAACGATGGCGTCCTGCTCTGGATCGACCGGTACGAGCTTCAGTATCGCTTCGGACCGTGTGGGTCTAAAGTGGTCCCAGTCGAGGCCATTGTGAATCACCGTCAGGCGCTCAGTCAGACCAGGAAAGAACCGCCCGGCCGTGTTCAGGTAGTACCGGCGGGAGAAGTCCGAGATAACCACGAGCGCGTCGCCCTGAAAGAGGAAACTCCCGAGCTGCGTCTCCGGGTAGACGTTGTCCCTCAGGGAGACCACCGTCGGTACGTGGCCGTAGACGAATGGAAAGAGGAATTCGCCGTCATGCATGTAGAATCGGTCGGCGTCTGTCAAGGCCTCGCCCACCTCCTGGACGTTGTACGCCAGGTTATACGCCGGCGTGTCGTAAGGTCCCGGAAACGGCTGCTTGAAGCGCAGGCGGGGCAACACCGTCACCCGCTCGCCCCAGCGAAACGGCTCATGCGTATCGGCCCGACCGGTCGAGAGGATCGTGACGGCGTGACCGAGCCCGCCCAGATGCCGCGCCACGGCCTGGAGGTGCTTCTGCGCGCCGCCCATCACCCGGTCGGGAAAGAGCGGCGTAATGGAGAACATGATGATCTTCATAGGCGGGATGACGTGCCCCGGATCATGGCGTCTATCCAAGGGATTATAGGGCAAGCGGGCCACGCCGCCCGCTGCCTCCAGAGGCGGCGCCCTTAGTGGACGGCTTTGCCGGTCAAGAAGCACTAATCGCCGGCAGCTCGCGCCTGTTCCTCGGGGTCGGCGCGCGGGTAGACGAGGATGACCGCGGGCAGCGGCGTGAATGCCGGCACGCCGGCGGGCGGATCGGCCAGCAACAGGCCGCTGGAGCCGCCTCCATCCAGGTTGAGCGCAATCACGAGATCGAGATCGCTGGCCAGGAGCTGCTCGCTCAAAGCGCGTAGGCTGAGGGCGCCTTCGGTCGCCAGGATGAACAGCAGGCGGCCCTCGGCGTCCTCGGCCACGACGGTGCGCCGGGCGGGCTGGCCATCTTCCTCAGGATGGGGCCCCGGATCGTCGGGGCGAATCAGCAGCGGAAATGACTGGACGGCTGCCTCGAGCGGCTCGTCCGGCCGATAGGGCTGGACCGCCAGCGAGCGCACCGTCGGCCCGTCGCCGTCCACGGCGAACATGCCGGCAAACGCACCATAGCTGGTCCCGCTCACCTGCCCGTCCGCGACAATGAGGCCGGTGGACTGGTATTCTGGTGTGAAGAAGCCGCCGTTGACCACGATCAAGGCGCCGGTCGCCTCCGTCCACGCCGCGAGCGCGCGCGGCGCGCCAGGAGTGTAGCCGACGGCGAAGCGGTAGGCGTCGGGCTCCAGGCGGATCAGCAAGAGCCTCTCGCCAGCGTCCAGACGCATCTCCCGCCGCTCGAGGCCGAGGCGCAGTCGCTCCCACCCGGTGTCCAGGGGTACTGGAGTCGACGTGGCCGTGGTTGGCGTCCGGGTGCGCAGGGCAAGGACCGGCGCCGGCGTCCTGGTGGACTCCGCGGTCGTCGGGTGGACTCGATGCCGGCAACCGGCCAGAGCGCCCAGTATCAGGCAGGCGGCCACGACGGCCCGCCACGGGACCGCGCCGGGCCGGTGCTCTCCGAGCAGAGGATCAGGCGGCCGCGGCGCCATATGTCAGGCCGACCCGATGAACGTGGGCGGCCAATGGGTCCAGGCCGAGGGCCTCGACCACCTGGTCGGGGCGGCCGGTCTGGCCGGGCAACAGGGTCAGCGTCATGCGCAGCGTAGGCTGGCGACTGACATCCTCGACGACCAGGGAGAGGATCTGGGGCCGCAGATCAAACGGCTTGCCGCGCCGCTCCCGTGGTAGCGAGTTGCTGGCCAGCAGGTCGTCGACGCGCGCGGCTAGCCCGGCGCCAGGCGGGGGCTGGCTCAGCGAGACGAGGTAGGTGCTGTCCCGCGTCTGCATCTGGAGCGCGGGCTCGCCGAGGGGCACCTCCCAAACGGCGAAGATAGGGATGCCCGGCGCGGTGACGGCGGCGAGGGCGGCCTGGGCCTCTGCCGGCAAGACCCGCTCCCGCATCCAGACGTCCGCCAGCTCGAACTCGCTGGTGAAGCCCAGGGGCGTGGCCGTGGCAAACTGCAGTCGGGGCCGCCGGTTGTAGCCCTGCGAGTAGGAGACGGGCCAACCGGCCCGATTGAACGCGCGCTCGATCGTGCGCGCCAGGTCGAGATGGCCGATGTAACGGGCGGGGCCGTCTTTGCCGAAGTGGATCCTGAGTCGCTGGACGTAGTTGGCTTTCATGCGCGCTGCCGTGCGGTTTGGATGGCATTGTAGCCGCGGGCAAGGGCCCGTGCCAGGAGGGGGATTACCCCAGCGAGGGATTACTACCCGGCGCCAATTTAGGGTACAATCCATCGAGATGCGTGACATAATGTTGCCAGCGCGCGCCGCCTTCCTCTGCGTGCTCCTGGCCCTGGGCGCCGCCTGCGGCCAGGAGGCCGGCGAGCCGGCGCCGCCGATTACGCTGGCGGCGCTCGCCTCGGTGCCCACGCCCCCGGTGACGTTGCAGGCCGGCGCGCCGCCGCCCGTGGCCACCGCCACACCCTACCTGCCGCCCACCGTCACGCCGCGTGCCCAGCCCGCTTTTGGCGGCGCGCCAACGCCTGACCCGCCGCGGCCGACCGTTGTCCTTGGGGAGACGCTGGGCGAGCACCGGGTGTCGCCCGGCGAGACACTCGCGTTCATTGCCACGCGCTATGGCGCTTCGGTCGAGCAGCTGCTCGCCCTCAACGGCCTGACTGACCCGAACTCGCTCGCCGTCGGCCAGCTCCTGCGGGTGCCCATGGGCGCGTCCATCATGGCGCCTAATCTGAAGCTGATTCCCGATAGCGAGCTGG
>JBFGLK010000533.1:0-3219 GCA_041576195.1 Promineifilaceae bacterium (SeqCode) | reverse complement strand
GTCGTTCCTGTTCATCAAGGTGGCCCTGCAGACGCTCGCCCCAATCACGCTTGTCGCGCTGCGCCTGCTCATCGGCTGGGTCGCGCTCCTTGGACTGGCCCGCTGGCGTGGCGTGCGCCTGCCGGCAGCCTGGGCCACCTGGCGCCACCTGCTCTTCCTCGGCGCCGTCAACACCGCCTTGCCATTTGTCCTCATCACCTGGGGCGAGTCCGGGCCAGACGGTCTTGACAGCGGCATGGCCTCTGTGTTGAACAGCACGGTGCCGCTCTTCACCGTCATCACGGCGGGCTTGCTGCTTCACCAGGAGACGGTCTCCGGCGGTACCTTCCTGGGGCTGGCCCTGGGCTTCGCCGGCGTGCTCCTGCTCGTCAGCCGAGACCTACAGCTCACCGGGGGATCGCCATGGCCAGCGCTGGCCGTCGTCGCCGCCGCGCTGTGCTACGCCATTGGCTCGACATACGCCCGCGCCAACCTCCGCGGCGTCAGTCCGATCGCCGCCGCCTTCGGCCAGATTCTGGTCGCCGACGTCTTCGCCTGGGTGGCCGCCCTCGCGCTGGAGCCGCTCGCCACCCAGCGCCTAACCCCGCTCACGATCGGCTCACTCCTCTGGCTAGGCCTCCTCGGTTCGGGCGTCGCCTACGTCCTCTACTTTCACATTCTCCAGGCATGGGGCGCCACCCGCACGACGCTGGTGACCTACGTCATCCCGGTGGTCGGCGTCACCGCCGGCGCCCTGATCCTGGGCGAGCTGGTTGACTGGCGCCTCGCCGCCGGCGGCTTCCTGATCCTCGGCGGCGTCGGGCTGGTCAGCCGCTAGCCGCCCGCCGTGGTCGGCGCCACGGCGCGGGCGTAGAATAGGCCCATGACCGAGCCCAAGCACGCCATCGGCGATACCTTTCCGCTGCAATTCGTCTGGCACGTGCCCGAAGGGGACTACATCCGCGCCGTCTTCGACGCGCGGGTGATCTACATCGATCGCCACCTGGAGAAATATCTGGTGCGCCTGGACCGACTTCTCGCCGGGCGGCAAGAGAGCGAGCGGGGGGAATTGAGGCCGAGCGAAGCCCTGTCGCCCGGATACTGGCAGCTGGTGGGACGCCTACCCGGCAAGAAGGTGTCGGTGGCCTGGGAGGTGGACGACGGCCGGGCCCTCCACATGAAGTACGAGACGCTCACCTGGGAGCACCCGTTCTTCACGCGTTTCGACGTGCTGCCGGACTGAGGCGTGCCGGCATCGGCCGGGATCACGGCCGCTTACGTCAACGGGGCGAAAAGGCGGCGCCAGAGGTTGGTCTCTAGCAGCCCCTCCGGATCGAGGCGCTCCTTAAGGGCGCAGAAGCGCGCGATCGTCTCATCCCCCAGAAACGCCCGGGCGACGTCGGGCCGCATCAGGCTGTCTTTGGCGAAGTAGAAACGCCCGCCCGCATCAAGCACGACACGGTCCATCTCCCGCCCCAGAGCGATGATGGCGCTGCGGTTGGACTGCGTAATGCGGAAGTCCATGGCCAGCGAGAAACCGTCGAGGCCATGCGTCAGCAGGAAGGGATCCGGGCGGTGACGCTTGAGCACGCTCAGATAGTTGACCTGCCCGCGCTGCTGTCCGAGGCGCAGAAGCTCGGCAAAGGCGTCCTCCGCGGTGTCGACCGGAACGAAGCTCTGATACTGCACCAGTCCGCCGGGGCCGTACGCCATCTTCCAGTTAGGAATATAGTCGAGCAGGAAGTGGAAACTGGCATGGGCCTGGGTGAAGGTGTGGCCGTCTTGCAGGACCGACGACCAATACTTCGCCCGGTTGACCCAGGGGACGCCAACGTCGTTCATGAACGGGCGCATCAGGAGCCACATGACGGCTGCCGGCATGACGCCGAACAACAACTCCGGCGGGCGCTGCCGGCGCAGCTGGAGCGACTGGGCCGGATATGGGTCCTCGCCGGGCCCCAGGTAGTGGGCGGCGTGGATCTGCCCTCGCCCCAACCCCTGACCTCGCGCGAAGGCGTCGATCCAGCCCACGGTGTAGTCCGAGCGCTCCACGTAGTCGTGGACCTGGTTCAGCATATGGCCGAGGTTGCGGCTCACGAGCGCGTCCACCCGGAGCAACCCCGAATAGATGCGCTTCATCTGCAATGTGATGGCCGTGAAGGCTCCCAACAGGCCCATACCACCGATGGCCGCGAAGAAGATGTCACGCTGCTCATCGCGGCTGCAGCGCAGGATCTCGCCGGACGGCAACATGAGGTCGAACCAGAGGATGTGATCGCCGATCGTGCCCTTCTGCCAGACGTTTTTGCCGTGCACGTTCATGGCGGCGCCGCCGCCGAGGCTGATCTTGCTTGTGCCCGTGGCCACTGGGGGCCACCAGCCGTCCTCGATGACGTACTCCCAGAGCTTTTCCAAGGTGACGCCGGGCTCGACCGTGATGACGCCAGTCTCAGGCTCCCAGGCGAGAATCCGATTCATGCGCCGGAAGTCGACGAGAACGTTTTCTCCGTTGAGGGCGGCGTCCCCATAGCTGTTGCCGCTCCCGCGAAAGCCGATGGTGCGCCCGGCACGGCGGGCGACGTCGAAGACTGCCTGCAGATCGTCCAGCGTGGCCGGTCGATACACGTAGCAGATGTCGCTGCTGGCGCCGCCCCAGGCCAGCACGCGCTCCAGGCGCTCCGCCGGCAGGATCTGCCGGCGCCGTTTGGTGGTGATGCGCTGGATCATGGCTAGAAGTTCAGTCGGCGGAAGATAATGGACGGCATGTGGCGCACGACCAGGCTGACCAGCGCCCAGCGTGCCGGCACGTAGACGGTGCCGCGCTTCTCCTGAATCGCCTTGACCATCTGCGCCGCCGCCTCCGCCGGCGTCAACGGCCACATCTGGCGGGCCACGCCCTCGAGCATGGCCGTCTTCACGTGGCCGGGCTTGATCGTCGTGACGGTGACGCCGTACTGGCTCAACCGGTTGCGCAGCGACTCCAGGTATGTGTGCAAGCCGGCCTTGCTGGCGTGGTAGGCAGGCTTGGCCCGGCGCCCGCGATCGCCCGCGATCGAGCCGATGCCGACAATGTGCCCGCCGCGCGCCTGGTGAAAACGGACCGCCGCCTCATTCAGCCAGGCCATCGCGCCCAACAGGTTCACCTGCACGGTCAGCGCGTCGGCGGCTGTGTCGTACTCTTCCGGGCCGACGGGCGGCATCGCCCCGGCCACGTAAACGATCAGGTCCAGGCCGCCCAGG
>JBFGLK010000532.1:0-3227 GCA_041576195.1 Promineifilaceae bacterium (SeqCode) | reverse complement strand
TCCGTCCAGTAGCGCAGGGCGGCCAGGCCGAAGTTGTGCGCCGCCCCCTTGGGCGGCTTTTCGGTGAAGAGCCGGATGGTGTCCCAGATGCCGGCAGCCACCGCCTCGGCCAGCTTCTCCGGCCGGGGCGGGTCCAGCGTGAGCAGCCGGTGCTTGTTCTTCTTCACCCGCCCCCGGGCCGCCGCCAGGTCGGCCGTGCTCGCCGTCAGCGGCACCCGCGCCCGATCGGCGATGTGGGCGACGCCCGCCGCCGGGTCGACGCCGTAGACCACGATAGGGAACATGGCCCACATCGCCTCGCTCGCGTCGTGGCCATTGTAGGGCAGGCTCCACAGGTCCGCCCAGACGATGGCCGGCACGCCCTCCTCCAGGGTTTGCGTTAACTGATCGGCCGCCTTCTGCGGGCTGGCGGTCTGCTCCCGGTGTTGCACGACGCCCAGGCGGGAGAGCATCGTGTCGAAGGGGTTGAAGGTGTTGCGCGTCAGGATGTTGCACTGCGGGTCCCAGCCTTCATAGCGGAAGGTGAAGTAGCCCACAACCAGACCGCCGCTGACCCCCAGGAGCAGCGCCTCGCTGAAGGGCGCGCCCGTGTGCGGCGCGCGAGCGCCCCGGTAGGCAAGGTAGTTGTGCACGGTGCCGGTCTCCCAATGGGTGCCGGTAAACTGCTGGTAGTCCGTGAGCGTGGGCATGGGGCCTCCTGTTATGACGATGGGTCCGCTTCGGCAGCGGTCGGATGGCTATCAGTGTAGCGGAAAGTCGGGCGATCCGGGGAAAGGAGAGACATAGTCTGCACGGGACATCTGCCTATGGACAGCGGCGCGCGGTGCGAGTACCATCCCTTTTTCAGACCCCGTAGGTCTGGGAGACTTGCGGGGTCTACCGGCGCCGCGCTGCCGCCGCTATGACGTCCGTCCAAACACCACCTCGCGACGATCAAGGAGGGGCTCCCATGCCCGACCCCACGACGACCGCGCGCGAAGAGACGCTCGATCCCGCCGACTGGGACGCCATGCGCGCCCTCGGCCACCGCATGGTGGACGACATGCTCGACTACCTGGAAGCGCTGCGCGAACGGCCAGTCTGGCAACCCATCCCGGAGTCGATCCGCGCGGCCCTGCGCGCGCCGTTACCTCTGGAGCCGCTCGGGGCGGAAGCAGCCTACGAGGCCTTTCGCGAGACGGTCCTGCCCCACCCCATGGGCAATATCCACCCGCGGTTCTGGGGCTGGGTCATGGGCAACAGCACCCCCTTCGGCATGCTGGCCGAGATGCTGGCCGCCGGCATGAACCCTAACCTCGGCGGCGGTGACCACGTGGCCAACGACGTGGAGAAGCAGGTGCTCGCCTGGTGCAACGAGATGCTCGGCTTCCCCCCGGCGGCCAGCGGGCTGCTCACCAGCGGCGGCTCGATGGCCAACCTGCTCGGGCTGGCCGTGGCCCGCAATCGGCGGGCCGAGGTCGACCTGCGCCGGGAGGGCGTGGCCGCGGCGCCGCGGCCGATGACGCTCTACGCCTCGAGCGAGGTGCACAGCTCGGTGCACAAGGCGGCCGAGTTGCTGGGGCTGGGGCGCGATGCCCTGCGCCTGATCCCGGTGGACGACGCCTATCAGATCGACGTCGCCGCCCTGGCCGAGGCCATTGCCGCGGACCGGGTGGAAGGCCGGCTGCCGTTTTGCGTCGTAGGCAATGCCGGCACCGTCAACACCGGCGCCTTCGACGATCTGGCCGCCCTGGCCGACCTCTGCCGGCGTGACGGGCTCTGGTTCCACGTCGACGGCGCCTTCGGGGCGCTGGCAGCCCTGGCGCCCGCGTTGCGGCCACTCGTCGCCGGCATGGAGCGGGCCGACTCCATCGCCTTCGACCTGCACAAATGGCTCCACGTCCCCATCGAGGCCGGCTGCATCCTGGTGCGCCGCGAGGAGGACCACCGCCTCGCCTTTTCCCTGACGCCCGACTACCTGGCCCACGCCACGCGCGGCCTGGCCGCGGGCGACCGCTGGTTCAGCGACTACGGTTTGCAGCTCACCCGCAGCTTTCGCGCCCTGAAAGTCTGGCTCTCCTTTCTGGAGCACGGCCTGCGCAAGTATGGGCGACTGGTGGCCCAGAACGTCGCCCAGGCCGGCTACCTGGTTGGGCTCGTCGACGCGGAGCCGGCCCTGGAACGGCTGGCCCCGGCGCCGCTAAACATCGTCTGCTTCCGCTTCAACCCGGGCGGGCTGGAGACCGCGGACCTGAACGCCCTCAACCAGGAGCTGCTCATCCAGTTGCACGAGAGCGGCGCCGCGGCGCCGTCCTACACGACCCTGAACGGCCGCTACGCCCTGCGCGTCTGCGTCACCAACCACCGTAGCCGGCGCGAGGATTTCGACCTGCTGGTGCACGAGGTGCTGCGCCTGGGGCAGGATCTCGTCAGTTAGGCCCGGTTCGCCGCTCGCGCTCCCTGGACGCCATGTACCGCGCCACCCCCCCCTCCCGCCACGCCATCCTCTCCTCGCTGCTGGTTGCCGGCACCATCATCTTCCTGGGCAGCTTCCACGACCCGGGCGAGGCGGTCGCCTTCGCCACGATCTTCGTCGGCTTCCCCTGGTTCGCCTACTACTTCCTGGAATGGCTCGCCGCCACCCCGCCCCTGCCCGGACCCTTCGAATTCACCGACCGCGAACGGTAAGGGTGCAATTCAAAGACGTCCGTGCCAGCGCTCACATCTTGCCGGCCGATACCGAGACGACCCCGGCGAACCACCGCGCAACCAGCCAACAAACCAACCAACCCGCCCACTAGCTCACCGCACCCTCACCCCGGCGCCCAGCACCTGGCGCAACAATCCCCGCGCCGCGCCCACGTCCAGCCACTGAAACTGAAAAGCAAACCTGTCGCCATGCGTATCCAGTCGCAGCCGGTAGGTCGTGACACTGTCGTCGTCCCCTTCCTCGTCGATGCGGGCCTCCTTCACCTGGTTCGGTAGGATGAAGAAGTTCTCCGGGTGCTCCGCCAGGATCTGCGGCGGCGCCATCTCCAGGTAGTGCCGCCCGAAGTTGGCCCCCAGCTGCGCCCCCCACTGGCCGACGAAGCCTTTGCCCTCGGCCTTCGCCTCCGCCCGCGCCCGGCGGATGTTCTCCTTCATCATGGCGCTCGTCTGCGTGGCGAAGAGGAGGCGGTGATCCGTGACGACGATGACGAACGCGGCCCGGCCCATGCCGAGGAAGCCCTTGCTTCGCGTGGCGCCGG
>JBFGLK010000531.1:0-3241 GCA_041576195.1 Promineifilaceae bacterium (SeqCode) | reverse complement strand
CTACGCCGAGGCCGGCCTGCCCGTGCTCGTCGGTGGCGCACCGCCGTTCGACCAGCTGACGCCGACGAGCCTGCCGGCCCCGTTCGTGGCCGACTATGAGGCGGTGACGCCGTTTGACGAGACGCCCGGGCCCTACGCCGGGGCCGCCTACGACGGTCTCCACCTCATCTTCGCCGCGCTGGCCCAGGCTGCCGAGACCGGCCCGCCGACACGTGAGCGCGTCGCGGCGGCCCTGGCCACCGTGGAGATCGACGGTATGATTGGGCGCATTCGGGCGCCCTGAGCGGCGCCCTCCCACGGGTCATCGACGGAGGCGTATCGTGCTAAAGCGACTGTTGGGGATTATCATGATGGTCATCGGCCTGGTCGGCGTCGCCGTCAGCATACTCGGTGGCATGGGCACCCGCCAGGTCGTGGACGACATCGCTGCCGGCATCGACAACAGCCTGGCCCTCGTCTCCGCCAGCCTGGACACGATCAACGACACCTTCCTCCTGACCCGTCAGCTGGTGGGTCAGGCGACCGAGACACTGGACACCGTCAACGAGTCCGCCACGAATCTGTCCCAGACGATCAACCAGACCCGCCCCCTGATCGATCAGGTCGGCGACATCAGCGCCGGGACGGTGCCCGACGGGATCGAGTCCGTGCAGGCAGCCATCCCCAACATCGCTGAAGTAGCTGCCACCATCGACACGACCATGCGCCTCCTCAGCGACTTCCAGGTAAACCAGCGCATCCTGGGCGTGCCCATTCGCTTTGACCTTGGCATTCAGTACGATCCGTCTGTGCCGTTTGACGAGACGATCCTGGCCATGGGGGACAGCCTGGAGGGATTGCCGGCGCAGCTTCGTTCGCTGCGTATCTACCTCAACGTCACCAATAACAACCTGCAGACGATCAGCGACGACGTCCGGCAAATCGCCGGCGACTTGAAGACGATCAACAAAAGCGTGGCGGAGGTGCAACCGCTGCTGGACGACTACATCGCCATTGTCACCGAGGTCAACGATAACATCCGCGTCTCCCGCGCCAATCTGACCGACCAGTTCGAAAACATCAAGACGGGCCTGCTGGTCTTCTTCATCTGGCTGGGCCTGGCGCAGGCGGCCCCGCTGTACCTTGGGTTCGAGCTCTTGCGCGGTAAGGAGCTTTCCGACGAGGCCCATCTCGTCCGTCGTGACGAGTTGGCCGAGTCCGCGCTTGCCGCGGAAACGGAACTGCCGGTTGGCGATTAACGTCTTTGCCTTAGCGATGGGTCTGCTGCTGGCGGCGACCGGGCTGTATGGCGCGCGCCTGGCAGACCGTCTCGGGCTGGCGCTCTCCCGGCGGCGCGACGCGGGACAAACCGGTCGCGCCTGGCCGATCGGGCGCCTGATCCAAGGCGCCGTCGTCCTGATGGGCGTGGGATTGGCACTGTCGGGGATCCGGCTGCCTGGGGCGATCGCCTCCGTGGCGCTCGTCGTCGCTGCCGGCATGATGCTGGCCGGCCTGCTCGGCATCGTAGCCGGCCTGCTCGTGGCCATGTGGGCCATGCGCCGCTAGGCGCCCACTGCACCCCATGTCGCCCGCCAGGCCTGCCACGCGCCCAGGGGAGCGTTTGGGCGCTCGCCTGACTGGGCACTCAAACAGAAGGACACGCGTTTGACGCTTCGAGGTAGTCCAACCCGGCAACCCGGCCTGTGGCTCTGGCTCCTCCTGGCGCTGGCCGTGAGTGCCTGCGCCACCGCGCCCGATCCAGACGATCTCGTTGGCCTGACCGCCACCCCCCGGTCCACGCCAACGCTGGCGACCGGCGTCCTGGCGCCGCCGACGCCGGCTGTCACCCCCCATGCCGTTGACGCGCCGCCCACGCGCCCGCCCACCGGCCCGGCGCCAGGCCGGCCGGCCACGACGCAGGGCCCGCCGACGGCGACGCCACCTCCTGGCGAGCGGGTTGCCCTTGGCCGCGCCGCGCTCCTGGAGCAGGATTACGACCTGGCCCGAGAGGCGTTTTCCGCGGCGCTGGCCGCGACGTCGTCGTTGACGCCGGCCGAGCGGGCCGAGGCCCAATTTGGCCTGGCGGAGGCCGCTTGGGGCGATGATCAGGCCGGCGAAGCGCGGTCGGCCTACGAGACGTTTCTGGCCCAGACGCCTTCCGGCCCCGGCGATGACCGCGTCATCGTGGCCCACTTTCGCCTGGCCGGCCTCGCCGAGGCAGCCGGCGACTGCCCGGGGGCGCTGGCCGCCTATGAGGGGCTGCTGGCGCTGGCCCCTGTGCTGACCGCCTACGTGCAACCGCGCACGGCCGCCTGCCACCTGCTGGCCGGCGACCGGCCGGCGTCGCTGGTTGCCTACGAGGCGGCGGTCGCCGCGCCCGCCCACCCCCAGCACGAGATCAGCCTGCGCCAGGTGTTGGCGGCGCGTTACTTGGAGGACGGGAACCTGGCGGCAGCCGTTGGCCAGTATGACGCCATCCACGCGCTGGCGGAGAGCGAGCTGACTCGGGCGCAGGTCACGGTGGCTGCCGGCAACGCGCTGATCCAGGCCGGTGACACCGTCGCCGGCTACGAGCGCTTCCGTTTTGCCGTTGACAACTACCCGCGGGCCTATGACAGCTACCAGGCCTTGATCGAGCTGGTCAATGCCGGCCTGCCCGTGGACGACTATCAACGGGGCCTGGTCGACTACTTCGCCGGCGCCTACTATCCGGGCATCGAGGCGTTTGTCCGTTACCTCGCCGAGGTGGGCGCCGGCGCCCGGCCCGACGCCCGGCTCTACCTGGCCTGGTGTTTTGAGGCTGTGGGGGACAGGGAGGCGGCGCGGCGCGAGCTGGCCGCCTACGCGGAGCTTGCGCCGGCTACCGGCCTGTTAGAGCAGGCGCGCCTGGAGGCCCGGGCCGGCGACACCGCCGCCGCCGCGTCGCGCTATCAGGCGCTGGCCGACCAGTTCCCGGAGGATCCCGCCGCGCCCGACGCTGCCTGGCGGGCCGCGACGCTGAAGGCGGCGCTCGATGCCGCCAGTGCCGTGACCGCCTACCGCGACGCGGCCGGGGCGTTCCCGGAGGCGGGCTGGGCGGCCGAGGCCCGCTTCCGCGCCGGCTGGTTGAGCTACCAGGCCGGGGACGAGGACGGGGCAATCGTCGACTGGACCGTCGCCGGCGGGCGCTACCCGGCGCAGCCTTACGGCGCCGCGGCCTTGCTCTGGCTGATGCGCGCCCTGCCACCCGACGAGGAGGCGCACGAAACGGCGCGCCAGGCGG
>JBFGLK010000530.1:0-3241 GCA_041576195.1 Promineifilaceae bacterium (SeqCode) | reverse complement strand
TGTCGTGGACCATCGCGAGGGATGACGAAGGCGGACTTGGCCTTCTGAGTCTGGCTGTGGCCGACTTCGAGTCGACCTGGATCTCGATGGCGCCGGCCGACATCTGGACGAATACCGTAGCCATCAGCAACGATGGGAGGTGGGCCGTGACCGGCATGCGATCAGGGCAGCCGGCCGGGGTACCGGAGGGATCGGACGCGTCGCCCGCGCCTTGGCGGCTTTGGGATTTGGAGGGCTTGCGGGCGAAGGATGGATCGGGTGTTCAGTTCGTCGGGCGGACGGCCATCTCAATTGACGAGGCCGCCGCGGGGAGGGCCTCGCATACCCTGGGGAGCAGCGACGCAGGCATTCTTATGGCGCTCTTCAGCGATGATGGGCGCTGGCTGCTCGTCGAGTGGACCGACTTCACGGGCGGGCTTTGGGATCTGTCGGGCGGGCTGCCCGAGCGGCCCTGGCTCCAATTGGAACGGCACACTCAGCAGTGGATCGCCGCCTTTTCGGCGGACGGGAGCAGGCTGGCCACGGTAGGGGACGACCAGCTGCTGGAAGTGTGGAACCTGACCGATCCGGATCCGGTGGCCACGACGAGATCGGTCGTCAACCGGCCGCTGTCGAGTCGCCGCCCGTATGACCTCGCCTTTTCACCAGATGGGCGCTGGCTTGTGACGGCGATTAGCGAGTTCGCCGCCGTTATTCGCCGCGTGGACGAATGGGAGGGATTGGAGCGCGGGATCGTCCTGCCCGGTCACAGCGGCGCCGTCTTCACGGTCGCCTTCAGCCCCGACAGCCGCTGGTTGGCGACTGGCAGTCTGGACCAGACGATACGCATCTGGGATCTCGCGGCGCCTGACCCGGCGGCGCACCCATTCGTCCTCAGCGGTCACGAGGACTGGGTGTTGTCGGTGGACTTCAGTCCGGACGGCCGCTGGTTGCTGAGCGGGGCGCGCAATGCGTCGGCATTGCTTTGGCCCCTTGACCTCGAGGCGTTGATCGTCAAAGGGTGCGAGGCGATCGGGCGTTCGCTGACGCGCGACGAGTGGCTGTTGTACCTGGGCGAGGCGCCATACGAGCCGAGCTGCCAGGGGCCGGATCTCAGTGCCGGGGCGCCGTAGAAGGGAGAGCGCCGATGATGGCTGCCGGGGGGTTGAAACCCAGGTACCGACCACCCCCGAGGAGATTCCCCGGCAGTCCCCTCAGGATGCGCCAGTCGTGCCGGGCTGGTATACTTCAGCCCGACATATCGGACACCTTACCCTGGAGGCTCCATGGACAAGCCCTTCACCATTTCGCTTGAATACTGCGTACCCTGAAACTACACCGCGCGTGCCGTCCGTGTGGCGGATGAAATTCTCAGCAACTACCAGCATGTCATTGAGCGCTTCACCTTCATCACCGGGACCAAGGGGGCGTTTGAGTTCCGCGTCAACGGCGACCTGGTCTTCTCCAAGAATACAATGCAAGGTCGCCACGCCGAGCCGGGCGAGATCCTGAGCCTTTTCGAGGAGATCGTCGGGCCAGAAGTGGCCAGATATCCAGGCGACGGTTAGCTTGGCCCCAGGGCCACAGCCCACGGCCACCTCCGCCTCAGATCGAAAGGGCCCGCGGCAGTCACCGGCCCGTCTGTGATCGACGTGCCTTCCAGCGACCAGCCAACTACCCGACTTCGCGAGTAGATAGCCGCTCCCCGTCCTCCCCATAGCGGAAGAAGCCCTCGCTCACCTTGTGGCCCAGCCTGCCGGCAAGCACCAGCCGGCGCAGAAGCGGCGCCGGCCTGTAGCGGTCGTCACCCCACTCCTGGAACAGCCCGGTCATCACACCCAACACAGTGTCCAGGCCGATCCGGTCCCCCCACTCCAGCGGGCCCAGCGGATACGCCGTGCCCAGCTTCATGGCCAGGTCGATGTCCTCGGCTGTAGCTACCCCCTCCATCAGCGCGCTGGCCGCCTCGTTGACGATGCAGCAGACCAGACGCGCCCGCACCAGGCCCGGCCCGTCCGCCACGCGCACCGTCTCATATCCCAGGCCGCGCCAAAACGTCTCTGCCGCCGCCATTGCCACCTCGGCCGTCTTCAGGCCGGCCGCCAGCTCTACGAGTCCGCCCTCACCAAATGGCGGCAACAGCCCGAAGCCCACGACCAGCTCGGGGTGCAGCGTCCAGGCGGCGGCCTGCGTCGTGCTGGTGGCCAGGGCAGCTGACAGGCGCAGCGCGCCCGCCGGGATCGCGTGATCGAGCGCCAGCAGCAGCTCCTGCTTGGCCGCCGGCGACTCGTTGTGCAGCTCGATGGCCACGTCCACCGGCCCGACGGCGTCCAGCCCATAGCCGCTCTCGATCGCGCTGAGGAAGTCCTCGACCAGGAAGACGTCAGTGTCGTGGCCGGCGCCCACACACCGCAGCCCGATTGCCTCCACAAAGGGCATCTCGCCCGCTATGACGACACGCATGGGTCCCTCCTCGTTTGCCCACCCGCGGCCCCAGACAGCCCGGTGCCGTGACCCTAGCCTACTCGCTCCCGGCAACTAGGTCAATGTGCCCCCACATGGTGGGGCGACCCGCCGAGTCGCCAGACAAAGCCAATCGGCAGCTACGCGATTCAGGCGAATCGCGCCACGTTGGGTCCGTTGCCAACAACCGGCCCGGGGGGTACGATAAGGGCGTGGCGGTCTCGGCCCGACCGCCAAGGGAATCCAGGCATTCTGATGGACAGTCGCCTTCTCTCCTATATCAAGATCGACCCGGAAGTGCTTGACGGCCAACCATACATCGTCGGCTCGACGATCACCGTGGTCGACATCCTTGGGTATTTCGCCGCCGAGATGACGATCGAGGAGATCCTGGGCACCTACCCGCCGCTGACGCCCATACACATCCAGGCGGCCCTTGAATACGCCGCCTACGTCGTGGAACGCGTACACCAATCGGGGAAGGACGCTGGCTAGGTCGGGTTGACCACGCGCCCAGGCCGATCCGGCGCGCGGAGTGCCGGCACCGCCCCACGCCCCACAGGCGCCGGGCCAACCTCACGCCAATCGGAGTACACTCACACGCAATATGGACCTGTCTGCCGTCACCGCCCAGCTCTACCTGCTCAACGGCCAGCCGCAAGAGACCGACGCCGTCCCCGGCCTGCTCGCGCTATCGCCGCCACCCCGGGCCGCGCGCGGCCGGGATCGCGATTACCTCTTCGTCCATCTAACGCTTAGTGGGCCAGCCGACGAGACGGTCGCCCTGTCCCAGGACCTG
>JBFGLK010000529.1:0-3256 GCA_041576195.1 Promineifilaceae bacterium (SeqCode) | reverse complement strand
GGATATTGAGCCGCACGACCTCGACGCGATCGCCCCACTCTTCCTCAAGCTGGTCCACGATGGGTTCGGAACGCAGGCAGCCCACGCAGTAGTTCGAGTAGATCTCCAGGAAGACCGGTCGGTCGACCACCGGCTCGAGCAAGAGCACCTGGACCTGCTCGGCGTCGCCGCTGCCGGCACCGGGCCGCAGCCAGGCGTAGGACACGCCTACCAGGACGACGAGCAGCGCCGCCACCGCCAGCCGCGTCGGCGTGCGCCGGTCGCGCAAGAGCAGGGCAACGCCAAAGATGACCGCCGGGATGACGAAGATAAGAAAGGAGAACTGGTTGAAGATCTGCAAGATGCTATCCGTCCTGGCCTGTTCCGCCGCGCTCAGGCGATGATCCGGGACGGATCATGGCCGGCGTCCGCGACCGCCCGGCGCACGTCCACTCGCGACAGCAAAATCAGGCCGACGACAAAGAAGAAGATCAACGACAGGATGGCCGGGCGCAGGCTGCCGGTGAGCTGGTTGACCAGCCCGAACAACAGAGGCCCGATCCAGGAGGTGCCGCGCTCGCTAACTTCGTAAATCGAGAAGAACTCCGCCTCCTGCCCCACCGGGATCATCTGGGCAAAGAGGCTGCGGCTGATCGCCTGGCTGCCGCCGAGCACCACGGCGATGAACGCCCCCAGGACCCAGAACTGAAGGACTCGACTGTCTCCCTGGAGGCCGAAATAGGCGAAGGTGACCACGCCCGACCAGATGACCAGGCTGATCAGGATCGCCCGCTTTGGGCCGACCCGGCCGGCCAATCGACCCCAGAAGAGCGCGCCGAAGAAGGCCATAAACTGGATCATGAGGATGACCATGGCCAGGGTGCCCTGGTCCACCGCCAGGCCGCCCTGGAGGAGTGGGGCGGCGGCGAAGATGGCCGAGACGCCGATGACGGTCTGGATACCGTCGTTGTAGACCAAATAGGCGATCAGGTAGCGGATCGTCTCCGGATAGCGCCCGGCCTCGCGAAAGGTGCGGCGGAGCTGCTTGAAGCCGACGGAGGCGTACGTCTCGCCTGCCGGCAGCTCGCGCGCGGCATGACGTGGGCGCAGGCGGGCCCAGGTGATGAAGGCGAAGCCGAACCACCAGAGTCCGGCCGAGGCCAGGTTGATGCGCACGGCCAGCGCCTCGTCCACGCCCAGCTGCTCGCTGTACTGGAAGAAGAGGAGGTTGACCAGCAGCAGCAGGCCGCCGCCCAGGTAGCCGAGCGCCCAGCCGTAGGAGGAGACGCGGTCGCGCTGGTCCTCGCTGGCGATGTCCGGCAGGTAGGCGTTGTAGAAGACGATGGCCGCGCCGAAAGCCAGGTTGGCGACGATAAACAGCAGGCCGCCCAGCCACCACGTCTCGCCGACTACCAGGAAGAGCAGGACGGTGGCCAGAGCGCCGATGGTGGCGAAGAGACGCATCATCTGCTTGCGCAGGTGGGAGTAGTCGGCGATCGCGCCGAGGATGGGCAGAAAGAGGACCTGAAGGCCGACGGAGATCGAGATGCAATAGGGGAGGAAGGAGTCGGGCGCGACGGGGATGCCCAGGAGCGAGAGGTTGGCCGTGCCGGCACGTTCTGCGGCGGCGCGGGCCAGGCCAGAAACGTACGGCCCGAGGAAGACAGTGCCGACCGTCGTACTGAAGGCGGAGTTGGCCCAGTCATACATACCCCAGCCAAAAATCTCGCGCCGATCATTGACCAGGGCCGGCTGGATGTCGCTCATGGGTGGTTCCTCCTGGTGTGCGCGTCAGGCGGCCCGATGGGCTGGCGAGGGCCTCCGGGTCGCCAGACGCAGGCCGCAATTATACGCCCGGCGCCCGCTTTTGGCAGGTGGCCGGACCATGCCGGCAGGGCCGGGCGCCCTGGTTCTCAGGAGTCATCTGCCCCAATTGACTCGCGCAGCGGGTTGTTTTGGTGCCGGCGGCAGGGGTTGTGGTCCGGGCCGATGGTGACCTGGTAGCTGAAGGGCCTGTCGGGGCCGGGCTCCTCCAGCCGGATCTCACTCCGGTAGTCCAGCGGCCAGCGCAACAGCCAGTCGTAGGAACCCTTCAGGTTGGCGCCGTAGTAGGTCACCGCCGTGCGCGCTACCGGCTCGTCTGGCGTAGGCCCGATCACCGGCACGAAGCCGTACCAGGCCAGGTTGTCGGCCACCAGCGCCGCCATGTCCGGGGCGCCCGAGCCGTCGCGCAGCTCGACCGTGATCGGCGTGCGGCTCGAGCGGTTGAGCCCATCCTCCACCAGCAGGCGGCGGAACGTGCTCTCGGCGTTGGCCCAGTCAATCAAGAAGACCGTGTGCTGGAACTGCGCCAGCTCATACGTCTTGAGGTCGACGCCGACGATCAGGTTGAGGTGCTCGATGCCGTTGCGGCGCACCGCCGGGGCGATGGCTGCCAGCTGCAGGATGCGACCAATGTCCAGGTCGGTGCGCACGCTTTCCCGATAGGTCGTGTAGAGACGGGGCACCTCCCGCACCAGGCCGAGCTCCACACCCTGTTGGAGCAATGCGCCCAGGATCTGTTGCTGGCGCCGGCTGCGGTCGAAGTCGCTCGTCGTCACCCGCGACCGCGCGTACCAGAGAGCCAGGTCGCCGTCCATGTGATGCACGCCGGCCGGAAGCGTGAAGCGCTCGTAGTTCTCCTCGACGGTGATGTCCAGCCCCGGCGCCTTCAGGCGCCAGTCGGTCAGGCCGCAGGTCACGGGCACCTCCACGCCGCCGATGGCGTCCACCAGGCTGATGAAGCCGGCGAAGTCCACCTGGATGTAGTAGTGGATGGGGATGCCGAAGTTGTAAAGGATGGCGTCTTTCAGGCGACCCATGCCGCCCGTGGGGTAGTTCTCTCGGTGGAGAACCGTGTTGATCTGGCCCATGCGCCCCCCGGGGATATAGACGTACATGTCCCGGGGCAGCGAGAGCAGGGCCGCGGTCTGCTCGCGGGTGTTGATCGAGGCGATGATGATGGTGTCGGTGTTGGGCGTCCCCTTGTCGAAGGGCAGATCGCTGCCGAGCAAGAGGATGTTGACGACGCCGTCCGGCAGCTCGAATGCCGGCACGGGCGTCGGGATCGGCATGTTGTTGTCATCCACCGTGCCCGACACCGGGATGGTGGCGGCGATCGTCGGCCAGATGAGCGGCGCCGCCGTTGGCGTGAGGGTGGGGCGCGGCGTGCTCGTCGGGGAGGCGGCCGGGCGCGGCGTGCGCGTGGCGGTCTGGCTCAGCGCCAGCGTCGCGGTGG
>JBFGLK010000528.1:0-3272 GCA_041576195.1 Promineifilaceae bacterium (SeqCode) | reverse complement strand
CACAGGCCATGGCCAGCTCGCAGCCGCCTCCGAGGGCGTAGCCGGAGACCGCGGCGACGACGGGCTTGGCGATGCGCCGCAGCCGGTCCCAGTAGTCAATAAACGGGTTATCCAACATGGAGACCGGGGACGCTTCGGCCATCTCCTTGATGTCTGCCCCGGCGGCGAAGGCGCGACGGTCGCCGGTCAACACGATGCAGCCGACCGCCGGGTCGGCGTCGAACCCCGCGAGCGCGTCGACCATCGCCGCCATCATCTCGCGATTGAGGGCGTTGAGCGCCTCAGGGCGATTGAAGCGGATCACGGCCACGCGGTCGTGGGTCTCGGTGCGAATGGTGGAGGTGGTCATGGGTGCTCCTGGAGAACGGGGATCAGGGATTGGGGGTTGGGGATCAGGGGGTGGGGTCAGATGCGGTAGTCCTCGATGCGGCGGGGCCAGAGACGCCAGACGAGGATGATCAGGATCAGGCTGGCGAACAGGTAGAAGCGCTGGTAGCCGCCTGGGTCGGGCGGGCTGGCGGGCAAGAGGATGTTCCAGGTCGTGAAGCTCTGCAGGGCGTGCACCAGGACGGTGCCCACGAGGCTACCGGTGCGCAGGCGCACCAGGCCGTAGAAGAGGCCCCAGAGGATAAAGAAGCTGAAGGCGTTGACACTCCACAAGGGCCCGACGGCGCCGGCCAGCGCCGGCCAGACCGACTCGCGAAAGGCGAGCAGGCCGACGAGGCCGAAGGCGACGCCGCCCGCCAGGGAGGCCGAGAGTGGGCCCCGCCAATCGGCGACGCCGCGAAATAGCAGGCCAAAGGCCCACACCTGCACGCAGAGGCTCTCGAAGAGGAGCAGGTAGGCGAAGACGCTGCCGGCACCGACGTTGCTGATCGTCTCGCTGGGCACGAGCAGCCGGGTCAGCAGGATGGCGAGCCAACCCAGGGTGGCGAACCCGATGCCGGCATAGAGGGGGCGGCGGCCCCGGAGCCCCAGCCCTGCCAGCCCGTACCAGCCGACCCCCAGCAACCAGCTCGAAGCGCCCAGGGCCGCGAGCGCCGGGGCGAAGCGGCCCAACGGGCTCGCGCCCGACCCGGCCGTCCACTGGCCTATGACCAGCGCGAGCAGACCGGGCACAAGAGACAGAAGCACGCGGGAACCCGGGGAGCGGGACGGAGGCGGGCGGCGGGTCATGGGCGCATTGTAGCATTGAATGAGGCCCCGGGGTAAACGGCGCCCTGGGCGCCCTCTGGGATAAATAGTTGACTAGACAACGTTTGACATTGCACGCAACTCTCTCTATAATGCCAGTCGTTTTGAGAATGGAAATCACTGACGCGCACAAGGCGTGTTCAAGGAGAATTAGAAACATGTTGCAGAAGCGCTTTTTCAAGACCAAGGACGAAGTCGAAGTGACCTTCTCACTCGAGCGCGAGAACGGCGCCGAGGTGGCGGTCGTTTGCGAAGAGAATGGCTGGGTGCCCGTGCCCATGGCGTACAGCAAAAAGAACCAGGCCTACCAGGCCCGGATCCGCCTGCCGAAGGGCGGCGAGTACCAGTTCCGCTACCTGATCGATGGCCAGGCCTGGGAGAACGACCCGGCGGCCGACGCCTATCGTCAGAACGAGTACGGCGGCCAGAACGGCGTCGTCATCACGCGCGAGTAAGACGCGGCGCCGCCGACGACAATCTGGGGCCCGGCTCATCCGAGTCGGGCCCTTTTGCGTTCTCGGGGTTGTTTCGCTACCGACGCGAGTCTGGCCCGGGTGCGTTCACGCCGCGTTGACACCGCCCAGGGCGCGCCTATAATTGGGCGGCGTCGACCGGTTCTCGCCAGCAGTGACAAAACATGGGATCAGACAGCCATTTGCCGCCCCGGCCGGATGAAGCGTATTGGGCCGGGTTGTTCGCTCAGGAAGCGCTCCTCTTCACAGAGGAGGCCGCTGCGGTTGACGGACCGGCCATGGAC
This sequence comes from Promineifilaceae bacterium (SeqCode), assembly GCA_041576195.1. Taxonomy (GTDB): domain Bacteria; phylum Chloroflexota; class Anaerolineae; order Promineifilales; family Promineifilaceae; genus JAGVTM01. The sequence continues at coordinate 1,321 of JBFGLK010000528.1, read as the reverse complement.
GAGCGGGATGGGCGCCAATCGCTCGACTGGCGCCAGAGTGGCCGGCCCGAGGCCTGGATCCAGGCCCATCGCGCGCTGGTCGAGGACGCGGTGCTCGAGGCCGTAGTCATCGGCTGCAACGCCGGCGGGCTGCTCGTCCTGTGGGAGGGGCTCCAGGGCTTCGTGCCGGCATCCCAGCTGGAAGGCCTCGCCGACTTTCACATCGAAAGCGCCCGACGCCGCGCTCTGCAGCAGCACCTCCATCAGCGCCTGCCCCTCAAGATCATCGAGCTCGACGCCAACAACAACCGCTTCATCCTCACCGCGCGCGCCGTCGACGTGGCCGCCGCCGATAAGAAACGCCTCTATCACACGCTGCGCGTTGGCGACAAGATCCCGGGCCACGTCACAAACCTGACCGAGTTCGGCGCCTTCGTGGACATCGGGGGCGTCGAGGGGCTCGTGCATATCTCCGAGCTCTCCTGGAACCGCGTGGAGCACCCCAGCGACGTGGTCCAGCCGGGCGACCCGGTAACCGTTCAGGTCCTCAAGATCGAGCCGGAGCGCGAGCGGATCGGGCTCAGCATCAAGCGACTCCGGCCGGACCCGTGGCAGGACGTCGAAGCGCGCTACCAGGTGGGTCAGCTGGTGACGGGGACGGTGACCAACGTCACGACCTACGGCGCCTTCGTCCGCCTGGAGGAAGAGCTCGAAGGGCTCATTCACGTCAGCGAACTGGCCAACGGCGTTATCATGCACCCCCGCAGCATCGTGGCGCGGGGGGACACGGTGACGGCGCGCGTGCTGGAGGTCAACGGCGCGCGGCGACGCCTGGCGCTCAGCCTGCGCCAGGTTGGCGGCTGACGCCGGCGACGGCCATCATGGCGCCATCATCCGGTCGAAGCAGCCGGTCCTCGCCCCCTCCGCCCCCGACCTGGGACGAGAAGCTCATCAACATGCTGCTGCCCTGGCGCCTGGAGCTGGCGGGCCTGCTCCTGGCGTTCGCCGGCCTCTTGATCCTGCTGAATCTGCTCGGCCTGACCCACTCGGCGCCGCTGGCGTGGGTCAGCGGGCGCCTCAAGCTCCTGGCCGGCTGGGGGGCGTTCCCCCTCATCCTCAGCCTGATCGCCGTGGGGGGGCATGTGGCCTCGCGACAGTTCCGCCGCCCCTACACCATCGAGGCGCGGCAGGTGGTCGGCTTCGAGCTCGTGCTGTTGACGTTGCTGGCGCTGACGCACGAGCTGACCGGCGCCACCCTGACCGACGCCTTTGCCGGGCGCCGTGGTGGGCTGATTGGCTGGGCGCTGTCCGAGCCGTTGCGCGACTTTCTGGGCCCGATCCT
>JBFGLK010000527.1:0-3282 GCA_041576195.1 Promineifilaceae bacterium (SeqCode) | reverse complement strand
TCTTACTGGTGTTGCAGCCCACCTTCGCCCGCGCCGCGAGCCGCTGAGGCCGCGCCTCGCCAGCATGAACAGGCTTCTCACGCTGCTCGCTCTGTCGTTTCTCCTCCTCCTGCCGGCATGCGCCGGCGACGACGAACGCACGGTCGTGCGCCTGATGGTCTCTGGCGATCCCGCCGAACGGGACGCCTACCTGGCGCTGGTCGCCGCCTTCCACACCCGGCACCCAGGGATCGCGATCGACGTGACCCACATTCCGTCGCCCCGCGACTACCGCACCCGCCTGGCCACGGAGTTCGCCGCCGGCAACCCGCCGGACATCACCCTCATGAACTACCGGCGCTATGCCGCCTTCGCCGCCCGCGAGCAACTCGTGCCCCTCGGCCCCTACCTGGACCGCAGCGGGTCGCTCACGCGCAATGCGTTCTTCCCCGTGACGCTCGCGGCGTTCACCTGGCGGGACGAGCTCATGTGCCTGCCCCAGAACATCTCCAGCCTGGTCGTCTACTACAACCGCGACCTCTTCGCCGCCGGCGGCGTGCCGGAGCCCCGGGATGGCTGGCGCTGGGAGGAGTTCCTGGCGACCGCCCAGGCGCTCACCCAGGATCGCGACGGCGACGGCCGCCCGGACCAGTTCGGTCTCGGCGTCGAGCCGTCGCTCTTCCGCCTGGCGCCGTTCGTCTGGCAGAACGGCGGCGTCATCGTCGACAGCACCGACCGGCCTACCCGGCTCACGTTGACGCGCTTCCCATCCCAGGCGGCCCTGGCGTGGTTCGTCGCCCTACAGACCGTTCACGGCGTGACGCCCAACCGCGTCGAGGAGGCGGCCCAGGACAGCGAGAGCCGTTTCCTGGCCGGGACGACGGCCATGTACCTCAACAGCCGCCGGGGGACGCCCGCCTACCGCGCCATCGAGGCCTTCGCCTGGGATGTGGCCCCGTTGCCCCGCGGAGCGGAGGCGGCCGGGGTCCTGCACAGCGACGCCTACTGCCTGTCGGCCGCCTCGACGGCGCGAGACGCCGCCTGGACCTTCATCGAGTTCGCCAACTCGGTCGAAGGGCAGACGATCATTGCCGGCACCGGGCGCACCGTTCCCTCGCTCATCGCTGTCGCCAACTCGCCCGCCTTCCTCAATCCTGGCCAGCCGCCCGGCCGCAGCCAGGTCTGGCTCGACCAGGTCGATAGCCTGCGCCTGGTGCCCGTGCTCAGCACCTGGCAGGAGATCGAAGACATCGCCAGCGAGGAGATAGAGCGCGCCTTCTACGGCGACATCCCCGCCGCCGACGCCGCCCGCCTGGCCGACCAGCGGACGGAGGAGTACTTCCTGCTGGGGGTCGGGCCCTAGCCAGTGCGGAACGCGGAATGCGAAGTGCGGAGGCACGTTCCGCGCTCCGCATTCCCCACTCGTGACATTCCACTCCTCAGCCCATGACAGCCAGCACCTGACAGGCGGGCGGGAATCGCCTACGCTGATGGGCGGGGTGGGATCGCAACCCCGCTTTCGCGCTGTCGGTCTCGCCGGCGAGCGCCCGCGCTGGTCGGCCTTCACCACGAGGCTTCGGTTTCCCACAGCGACCTGAGGAGTGCACACGATGACCGCAACCTACGACAAGACCGCGGACCTGGCGGGTCCCGGGATCGGCGACTACGCTGAATTGGAGAAGATCTTGCCGGGCGACTACCGGTCAGCCCTGACACCCAGGGAGACGCAACTCGCGCTCTACGCCGCCAAGAGCTACATCGAGGAGAACCTGTGCCGGGCCCTGAACCTGATCATGGTCCAGGTGCCGCTGATCGTGGCCTCGGACAGCGGCGTCAACGACTACCTGGACCGCGACGGCTCGCGCACGCCCATTCAGTTCCACATTCGCAATGACGGCCGCCACCCGATCGATGCCGAGGTCGTCCAGGCGGCCACAAAATGGAAGCGCATGGCCCTGGCGCAGTTCGGCATGACGCCCGGCGAAGGCCTGTGCACGGACATGCGCGCCGTGCGCAAGGACTATTTCCTGGACCACGACCACAGCGCCTACGTGGACCAGTGGGACTGGGAGCTGGCCATCACCGAAAAGGAGCGAAACCTGGACTTCCTGACGGACGTCGTCAAGCGGATCTGGGGCGTCATCAAGGGCGCCGAGCAGCACGTCCAGGCGCTTTTCCCCCAGCTCAAGTCGGACCGGTACCCGGACCTGCCGGAGGAGCTCACCTTCCTCCATGCCGAGGACATCCTGGCCCGCTACCCCGAGCTGCCGCGCAAGGCCCGGGAGACGGCGATCCTCCAGGAGCACCCGGCTATCTTCATCTACGGCATTGGCTGGACGCTGGCGGACGGCTACCCGCACGAGATGCGAGCCGCCGATTACGACGACTGGGTGACGCCGACGGTGTCGGCCGACAGGCGGCCGATGCACGGCCTGAACGGGGACATCCTGGTGTGGAACCCGGTCACGCGCCGGCGCCACGAGCTGAGCAGTATGGGGATCCGGGTGAACAAGCAGACCCTGGTCCAGCAGCTGGAGATTACCAACCAGACCCACTTCCTCGAGCTACCCTACCACCAGGCTATTCTCAACGATGAGATCCCGCTGAGCATCGGGGGCGGCATCGGCCAGTCGCGCACGATGATGAGCCTGCTGCACAAGGCGCACCTGGGCGAGGTGAGCGTGACCGTCTGGCCCTGGATCCTGAAGGAGATGTGCGCCGCGCGAAACATCCACGTGTTGGAGTAGCTGGCGGCGGACGACAGGGACGGTATCATAGGCCGAGCAGCCTCTTAGACCCCGCCGTTCTGGCAGAACGGCGGGGTCTTGGAACTGACGCTACACCGGCGCGACGATCTGTCAGGAAGGCATGTGGTCGCTGTTGGCGGGCCGGGCCGCGGCCAACGCGCACCCTGGAGAACGCGATGAAGCTCCTGCGATGGACTCCCCCTCTAATCGTGATTGGTAGCCTGGTGGCGCTGTGGCGCGCGTTCGGGCGGCGGGGCGGCATCATCATCGTCGGTGCCGGCAACAGCGGCAACCGCTTTGGCCCGCCCGACCTCGTCGACGAACTCGCCGAGGCGCTGGCGGCCCTGCCGGCCCTGGCGCCGATCACGGAGGCCGAGCTCGCCGAGGCCTATGCCGGCATCCGCCGCCGCGCGGTCGCCGGGGAGATCGACGCCGCCCTGGTGCTGTTCAACATCGCCCGACGCCAGGCCGACAAGCCCGCGTCCTAGCCCGGTTCTGCCGCCAATTGCGTCTTTACAACTCGCCCCGTTTGGGGTATACTACGGCCGTCTAGCAC
>JBFGLK010000526.1:0-3289 GCA_041576195.1 Promineifilaceae bacterium (SeqCode) | reverse complement strand
CGACTACCACCACCCGGACCTGGGCGGCTGTTTCGGTCCCGGTTGCCGGGTGGAGACCGGTTGGGACTTCGTCGGCGACGCCTACGACGCCGCCACCAACCCGGTACCGGTACCGGATGCGGATCCCGATGACTGTAACGGGCACGGCACTCACGTGGCCGGCATCGTCGGCGCCAGTGGCGCCGTCACCGGCGTGGCCCCGGGCGTGACCTTTGGCGCCTATCGCGTCTTCGGCTGCACGGGCTCCACGACCGCGGACATCATGATCGCCGCCATGGAGCGCGCCCTCGCCGACGGCATGCACGTGCTCAACATGAGCATCGGCTCCGCCTACCAGTGGCCGCAATACCCGACCGCCCAGGCCAGTGACCGCCTGGTCAACAAGGGCATGGTCGTGGTGGCCTCCATCGGCAATAACGGCAGCAACGGCCTCTACTCGGCCGGCGCCCCGGGTCTCGGCAAGAAGGTCATCGGCGTGGCCTCCTTCGACAACACGCACGTCACCCTTTCCACCTTCACCATCTCCCCGGACGACACGCAGATCGGCTATGGCACCGCCGCGGCCGCGCCGCTGCCGCCAACCTCCGGCACCTTCCCCATGAAGCGCACGGGCACGTCCTCGTCGTCCGCCGACGCCTGCGCGCCGCTGCCGGCAGGCAGCCTGGCAGGCCACGTGGCTCTGATTCGCCGCGGCACCTGCTCGTTCCATCAGAAGTCCCTCAATGCCCAGAACGCCGGCGCCATCGGCGTCGTCCTCTATAACAACGTCCCCGGTCGCTTTAGCCCGACCGTGGCCGGCACGCCGCCCATCACCATCCCCGTCGTGGCCATCTCTGACACCGAAGGCGTCCTCATCGACAATCGCCTGGCTGCCGGGCCGGTGGACATGACGTGGACCGCCCTGTTCGGCAACTTCATCAATCCGACCGGCGGCCTGATCTCCTCCTTCAGCTCCTTCGGCCTGGCCCCGGATCTGACGTTCAAGCCCGACCTTGGCGCGCCCGGCGGCCTGATTCGCTCCACCTATCCGCTGGAGAACGGCGGCTACGCCACGATCAGTGGCACCTCGATGGCGGCGCCCCACGTGGCCGGCGCGGCCGCCCTGGTCCTCCAGGCCCGGCCCAACACGCCGCCCATGGCCATGCACACCTTGCTGCAGAACAGCGCCGACCCGAAGGTCTGGTGGGGCAACCCCGGTCTTGGCTTCCTGGACAACGTGCATCGCCAGGGTGCCGGCATGGTCGACATCGACGATGCCATCCTGGCCACCACGAAGATTGAGCCCAGCGAGCTAGCCCTCGGCGAGAGCGAGGCGGGCCCCGCCCTCCGAACGCTGACCATCGAGAACAGCAGTGGCCTGCCGGTCACCTACGATCTCTCTCACGTGCCCGCGCTGGCCACCGGGAGCAATACCTTCACGCCCGCCTACTTCAGCAGCTCGGCCACCGTGGCCTTCGACGTTGCCAGCGTGACGGTGCCGGCCAACAGCTCCGCCACTGTCAACGTGACCATCACCGCGCCGGCTACTCCAGTCCGAGGCCAGCACGGCGGCTATCTCGTCTTCACGGCACAGGGCGACGGCGCCGTTTACCGCGTGCCCTACGCCGGCTTCATCGGCGACTACCAGTCCATCCAGGTGCTCACGCCGACGGCCAACGGCTTCCCGTGGCTGGCGAAACTGATCGGCCCTAACTACTTCAATCAACCCGGCGGCGCCACCTACACCATGGCGGCTGGTGACATCCCGTACTTCCTCGTGCACTTCGATCATCAGGCCCGCAAGGTTCGCCTGGAGGTGTTCGACGCGGTCACGGGCAAGGCCCATCACCGCGCCTTTGAGGACAGCTACTGGCCGCGCAACAGCACGGCCACGGGTTTCTTCGCCTTCTCCTGGGATGGCACGACGATGAACGGTGGCAAGACCTACACCGTCCCGAACGGCCAGTACGTGGTCCGCCTGTCCGTGCAGAAGGCCCTCGGCGACGACGCCAACCCGGCCCACTGGGAGACGTGGACGTCGCCTGTGATCACGCTCGCTCGCCCGTAGTCTGTCAATCGTCCCGCCGCAGGCCCGCCGGTCGTCCATCGTCCGGTTTGGGCCTGCGGCCCCAAATCCTGGGCGTACTTGTTCAATCTCTGGCAGATCCGGGCGCGGACGTCCCCAGCGACGCCCCTGGCCAGCGCGTCCGCCCCACCCGGCTCCAGGCCACACATCCCAGGTGAGACAACACCATGAAGCGAATCGCCCGTCCCGTGCTCCTCTTCTTGTTTCTCTTCCTGCTGGTCGCGCCCGCGGAGGCCGCCCAGAAGAAGCCGTTCTTCGAGCTGACCATTCTGCACAACAACGATGGTGAATCGAAGCTGATCAATGCCGGCAGTGGCGCCCTGGTTGACTTCGGCGGCGTGGCCCGCTTCGCCACGGTCGTCGAGAACCTGCGACAGGAAGTGGCCAATGGCACGCGCAAGCGAGACGTCATCCTCCTTTCCTCCGGCGACAACTTCCTCGCCGGCGCCAACTTTAACGCCAGCCTGGATCGGGGCATTCCCTACTACGACGCCGTGGCCATGAGCCTGATCGGCTACGACGCCGCGGCTATCGGCAACCACGAGTTCGACTTCGGCCCGGACGTGCTGGCCAACTTCGTCAACAGCTTCTCCCCGCCGTCGACATTTGTCAGCGCGAACCTGGACTTCAGTGGTGAGCCTAATCTGCAGGCCCTTGTGAACAGCGGCGTGATCGCCGGGAGCGCGGTCATGCGCAACAAGGGCCAGCTCATCGGCATCGTCGGGGCCACCACGCCGCTGCTGCCAGCCATCTCCAGCCCGCGGAACGTCGTCGTCGATCCAGACGTCGCCGGCGCCATTCAGGCGGAGATCAACCGGCTCCAGACGATGGGCGTGCGCATCATCATCGTCATCAGCCACCTGCAAAACATCAACGAGGACCTGGCGCTGGCGCCCCTGCTGAGCGGTGTGGACGTCATGATCGCCGGCGGTGGCGACGAACTGCTGGCCAACCCGGGCAACCTGCTCGTGCCCGGCGACGTCATGAACCCGAACCTGCCTTACCCGCTCTATGCCACCGGCGCGGATGGGGCGCAGATCCCCGTGGTAACGACCGCGGGTGACTACAAGTACGTCGGCCGGCTCACCGTCAGCTTTGACAAGCACGGTAGCGTGATCGGCGTCGATCCGGCGAGCGGCCCCGTGCGGGTCGCCGGGGGCGCCTACCCGGACGCCGTCCAACCGAACCCGACCATCCAGGCCGAGGTCGTCGACCCGGTTCAGG
>JBFGLK010000525.1:0-3308 GCA_041576195.1 Promineifilaceae bacterium (SeqCode) | reverse complement strand
CCTGGGCCAGCGCCAGGACGGTGGCGCCCAACGCCTGCGACGCGGCCTGGCCGACGATGCCCCCGCTCTCCGCCGGCGCCGCCGCCTCGTCAAAGACATAGCCGCAGGCGCCGCAGGTGCTGCTATCGGCGGCGACGTCGGCCCCACAGGCCGGGCAGGCAAGCTCGAACTCGACGCCGCAAGTCGCGCAGCGCGTCGCGCCGCCGGCGATTGGCGCGAGGCACTCCGGGCAGAACTCCTGCCCGCAGGCCTCGCAGTAGTCATCCTGTTCGGCCAAACGATGATCGCAGGAGGGGCACTTCCGACGGCGAAACATGTAACTTCCTTCGACGCCGCGCTACGCGAACGCGTCACCCAATTATAACAAGACACACGCGGCAGGGATTAACAAAACATGAATCGACATTAGACAATAGTAGTACGTTCCAGCGCATTGCCCGGGCGCGCGGCGCCGTCGCGCTGTCAGTCGCCTCCTTGTCATAGAAGCGGCCACACCGGTCAATCTTACCTCTATGGGGCGCGGCGGCAACCGCTGGCGCCGGCGAATCGCTGGCCGACCGGTCTTTCCCCACCGTCACCACATCGCTTGTCGGTGACCGCGGCGAATGGGTGGAGAAATGTCCCATAAGCGGCTAAAATAGGCGCAGCGACGATCCATCCGGCAGAGCGGGTAACCACCGGGCTGTAACCCCTAGTCTCTGCCGCGCATCGCCACTGGCGCCGGTGACGGCACCCACGCCCAATGAGCGTCATGACGGCCACCGCCCTGACCTCACCCGCAATCCATCACCTGGAACCTGGAGCCAGGACCGACCTCGGAGGCAAGATGAGCAACGACACGTTGACCGTAACTGATAACCGGACGGGCCGTACCTACGAGCTGGCCGTCACGGACGGCACCATTCGGGCCATGGACCTGCGCCAGATCAAGGTGCATGACGACGAGTTCGGCCTGATGAGCTACGATCCGGCGTTCAAGAATACGGCTTCGACCAAGAGTACGATTACGTTCATCGACGGGGATAAGGGCATTCTGCGCTACTCTGGCATTCCGATTGAGCAGCTGGCTGAGCACAGCTCGTTCCTCGAGGTCGCGTATCTGATTCTCAATCGCGAGCTGCCCACGCGCGAGGAGCTGGACGCCTGGGTGCACGAGATCACCTACCACACGCTCGTCCACGAGAACATGAGAAGCGTGATCGATGGCTTCCGCTACGACGCTCATCCAATGAGCATCCTGATCAGCAGCGTCTCCGCCCTGGGGACGTTCTACCCGGAGGCCAGCGATGTTGAGAACCCGGAGTCGCGCCAACTGCAGATCATGCGGCTCATCGCCAAGATGCCCACTCTGGCGGCCATGGTTTATCGCCACATTATGGGCCTTCCCATGGCCTACCCGAACAACCATTTGAGCTACACCGGCAACTTTCTCAACATGATGTTCAAGCTCGTCGAGCCAGTCTACGAGCCCAACCCGATCCTCGAGCGGGCGCTGGATGTGCTTTTCATTCTGCATGCCGACCACGAGCAGAACTGCGGAACCAATGCCATGCGCGCCGTGGGCAGTTCGCTGGTCGATCCGTATAGCGCGGTCGCGGCGGCGACTGCCGCCCTCTTCGGGCCGCGACACGGCGGCGCCAACGAAGCGGTGCTGCGGATGCTCATGGAGATCGGCCACGTTCGGCGAGTGCCGGAGTATGTGCAGCGCGTCAAAGACCGCGAGTTCCGCCTGATGGGCTTCGGGCACCGCGTCTACAAGAACTACGATCCGCGCGCGGCGATCATCAAGGGGATCGCCCACCAGGTATTCAAGATCACAGGCGCGAGCCCGTTGCTGGACATCGCTCTGGAGCTGGAGCGCACTGCATTGGAAGACGAGTTCTTCGTCGAGCGCAGCCTCTACCCGAATGTGGATTTCTACTCGGGCATCATTTATGAGGCGCTCAAGATCCCGATGGCCATGTTTCCCGTGATGTTCGCCATTGCCCGCACGGTCGGTTGGCTGGCCCAGTGGGAAGAAATGCTCACCGACAGCGAGCAGGCGATCGCCCGTCCACGCCAGATCTATCTCGGCTACGACAAGCGGGAGTACGTACCCGTCGATCGGCGCTGAGCCGATCGATCGACGTATCGGTTCCAGACGCGCGGCGGGTGGCCGTGTCCGCCGCGCGTTTTTCCTGCCTATGACGAGCGCGATGCCCCGTGTTGTCATCGTCGGTGGGGGATTTGGCGGGCTCTATGCCGCCCGCGCGCTGCGCCGCGCGCCGGTACGCTTGACGCTGGTCGATCGGCGCAACTTCCACTTGTTTCAGCCTCTCCTCTACCAGGTAGCCACCGGCGGCCTCTCGCCGGCGGACATCAGCTCGCCGCTACGGGCGGTGCTCAAAGGCCATCGTCACACGACGGTGCTCCAGGCGGATGTCGTCGACCTGGACGCCGAGCACCGCCGCCTGATCTTGCGCGACGGCACGCTGGAGTACGATATCGTCATCGTGGCGACCGGCGTCACCAACCACTATTTCGGTCGCGACGAGTGGGTGGCTCGCGCCCCCAGCCTGAAGACAATCGAGGACGCGGTCGAAATCCGGCGCCGTGTCTTGCTGGCATTTGAGACAGCCGAGCGGGAGCAGGATCCGGCGCGTCGCGCCGCCTGGCTCACGTTCGTCGTGGTTGGCGGGGGCCCCACGGGCGTCGAGCTGGCCGGGGCGCTGGGAGAGCTGGCCCGTCGCACGCTGCGGCAAGAGTTTCGCCACTTCGTCCCGGGCGACGTGCGGGTCATCCTGGCCGAAGGGCAGGGACGCGTTCTGCCAACCTATGATGAACGCCTGGCGGTGCACGCGGCCCGCGCCCTGCGCGAGCTGGGGGTGACCGTGATGACCAATACGCTGGTCAGCGACATGCCGGCCGGCGCGGTCGTGCTCGACGAGGGGGGCGAATCACGCCACCTGCCCGCAGAGACCGTCGTTTGGGCGGCCGGCGTGCGCGCCTCACCGCTCGGGGAGGTGTTGGCCCGACGTGCCGGCGCCCGGCTCGATAGGATGGGCCGCGTTCTTGTCGAGCCCGATCTGACGCTGCCCGATCACCCCGAAATCCTGGTCATTGGCGACCTCGCCCACTTCGCCCACGGGCCGGAAGGCGAGCTGCCCGGCGTGGCGCCGGTGGCTATGCAGCAAGGGCGCTACGCCGCCGAGCTCATCCAGGCGCGCCTGCGCGGCGACGGCCTGGCCCCCTTCGCCTATCGCGACAAGGGCGCCCTGGCCGTCATTGGCCGCAATCGCGCCGTGGCCGAGATCTTCGGCCTCAAGGTG
>JBFGLK010000524.1:0-3311 GCA_041576195.1 Promineifilaceae bacterium (SeqCode) | reverse complement strand
GCGACGGCCGCGCCGACTCGCGGCGACGGCCGTCGGCAGCCGCTACTCCTCTTCGTCTTCCAGCGCCACGGGTGGCACCGAGGCGGCCGGCGCCTTCGCCGGGCGACCGGCGACGACCTCGGCAACCGCGCCTTGGAACTCGGCGACGAGGGCTTCCAGCGGCTCACCCGCCCGCAGACGCTCCAGTCGGGCAAGCGTGCCCTGCGCCTCCAGCAGGCGGCGCACGGCATCCGTCGGCTGCGCGCCAACGCTCAGCCAGTAAAGAGCTCGCGACTCATCGATGACAAACGTCTGGGGGTGCGTCAGCGGATTGTAGTGGCCGATACGCTCAACGTAGCGGCCGTCGCGCTTGGCTTCAATGTCGGCCACGACGACGCGATAGTGCGGCTGCTTCTTCTTCCCCATCCGACTCAATCGTATTCTCAGCATCTTCGTTCAAACTCCACTCTATGTGTCTTGCCGGCCATCAATAGCGACCGCCAAGCAAGCTGCTTAACGCGTTTCGTCGGCCCCCGCGGCCCAGGGATTTCATCATCTCCTGCATGTCGCGGAACTGCCGCAACAGGATGTTGACGTCCTGCACTGTCGTGCCAGAGCCGCTGGCAATGCGACGCTTGCGGCTGGCCTTCAGGAGGCGCGGGTTACGGCGCTCTTCGGGCGTCATCGAGCGGATGATCGCCTCGATCCGCTTGAGCTCGCCCTCGGCGCTCGACAGGTCGACGTCCTGCGCCATCTTATTCATGCCCGGGATCATCTCCAGCAGCTGGCCGATGGGACCGAGCTTCTTAATCTGCTGCATCTGCTTCAGGAAGTCATCCAGGTTGAAATCGCCTTCGAGCAGTTTCTGTCCCGCCCGCTGCGCCTCTTCCTGGTCCATCTCCTCCTGGGCGCGCTCGATCAGCGTCAGGACGTCGCCCATGCCCAGGATGCGGCTGACCAGCCGATCCGGGTGGAAGATTTCGAGGGCGCTCAGCTTCTCGCCGGTGCCCAGAAACTTGATGGGGACGCCGGTCACCTCCCGCATCGAAATGGCGGCGCCGCCGCGGGCATCGCCGTCGATCTTGGTCATCACCAGGCCGGTCAGCGGGACGGCCGCGTGGAAGTCGGTCGCCACGCGCACTGCCTCCTGCCCCGTCATCGCGTCGGCCACCAACAGGGTCTCAATCGGGTTGACGCGCGCTTTGATCGCCTTGATCTCGTCCATCATTTGGGCGTCGATGTTCAGGCGGCCGGCCGTGTCGAGAATGACCGTCGTCAGGGCCTCATTTCGGGCGTGCCGCACGGCATTGGCGGCCACGTCGGTGGGGTTGGCCTGAGTGCCCTCGCTGTACACCGGGATGTCGAGCTGGCGTCCCAGGGTCTGTAGCTGGTCGATAGCGGCCGGGCGATAGATGTCGGCGGCCACGAGTAGCGGTCGACTGCCCTGGCGGCGCAGGTGCAGGGCCACCTTGGCGGCGATCGTCGTCTTGCCGGCACCCTGCAGGCCAACCAGCATGATCACGGCCGGCGATTGCATGCCCAGGTTTAGCCGGCCCGGCTCGCCGAGCGTGGTGACCAGCTCGTCGCGCACGATCTTGACCACCTGCTGACCCGGCGTCAGGCTGCGCATGACCTCCTGACCAATGGCCCGCTCGCGCACGCGGGCGACGAAGCTCTTGACGACCTTGTAGTTGACGTCCGCCTCCAGCAACGCCAGGCGAACCTCACGCATGGCGACGTCGACGTCAGCTTCGCTGAGCTTGCCCCGTCGTTTCAGATTGTCGAATACAGTTTGCAGGCGGTTGCCTAGCGATTCAAACATGTCGTCTCGCTTCCGGTCGGAACCTATGCGGCTGGTAGCAAGGGCGAGCTGGTAAACGGTGGCCGTGCTGGGCGCATAACCGGATCACGCCGCCTGCTCGCCAGGGCGACGACGCGCGCCACCGCCGGAGCATGGGGGCGTGACCCAGGACGTGGAATTCTAGCGCCGCCCAGGCACGCCGTCAAATGAAACGGCGGCCGGGCGGCGCAATTCGTGACAGATGTACTGCTCTGGCGATGCTGGCTCAGGCAGCGGCGAGCAGGGTCTCGGCGGCCTCGCGCAGCGCCTCCGCACGATCCGTATTCTCCCAGGGCGCGTCGATGTCCGTCCGGCCGAAGTGGCCGTAGGCGGCGGTCGCCTGGTAAATGGGCCGGCGGAGGTCGAGGTCGCGAATGATCGCGCCGGGCCGCAGATCGAAGTGCGCCTCGATGAGCCCGACCAGGGCGTCGCTGGAGAGCGCCGCGGTGCCGAAGGTCTCCACCGAGATGCTGATGGGGCGGGCCATACCAATCGCGTAGGCGACCTGAACCTCACAGCGATCCGCCAGGCCCGCGGCCACGATGTTCTTGGCCACCCAGCGCGCCGCGTAGGCCGCGCTGCGGTCGACCTTGGTGCAATCCTTGCCGCTGAAGGCGCCGCCGCCGTGGCGGCCCATGCCACCGTACGTGTCGACGATGATCTTGCGCCCGGTCATGCCGGCATCTCCCTGCGGGCCACCGATCACGAAGCGGCCGGTGGGGTTAATGAAGATGCGCATCTGGTCGTCGACCAGATCGGCGGGAAGGACCGGCGTGATAACGTGCTTGATCACGCCTGCCCGGATGGTCTCGTCACTGACGTCCGCGGTGTGCTGTGTGCTCACCAGGACGGTGTGGATGCGCTTTGGCCGGCCAAAGGCGTATTCGACCGTAACCTGCGTCTTGCCGTCCGGGCGGACCCACGGGAGGATGCCGGCACGGCGCACCTCGGCCAGGCGCCGGGCCAGCTGATGGGCCAGGTCGATGGGTAACGGCATGAGCGACTCGGTCTCGTTGCACGCATAGCCGAACATCATTCCCTGATCGCCGGCACCAATCGCCTCCAGCTCATCGTCCTCGCCGCCGTTGTGCCGATACTCCAGGGCCGTGTTGACGCCCTGGGCGATGTCGGGGCTCTGCCGCGCCAGGGCCACCAGGACGCTGCACGTGTTGGCGTCGAAGCCCTTGCTGCTGTCGTCAAAGCCGATGTCCAGAATGGCCCGGCGCACCACGTCGTCGAAATTGACCTGGGCGCTGGTGGTGATCTCACCAAAGAGCAGAATCAGGCCGGTCTTGGTGGCCGTTTCGCAGGCAACGCGGGCATACGGGTCCTGGGCGAAGATGGCATCCAGAACGGCGTCACTGATCTGGTCGCACATCTTGTCCGGATGTCCTTCAGTGACGGACTCCGACGTGAATAGCAATTGGGGCGCGGTCATAAAAGAAGTGCTCATCAAATCCTTCCTTAGGGCGATAACGAAAACGCCAGATCG
>JBFGLK010000523.1:0-3312 GCA_041576195.1 Promineifilaceae bacterium (SeqCode) | reverse complement strand
CCCGGGCAGGCCGGCCGTCACCGCCCAGTCGAGGAGCAGGTTGTGGGCGCGATCGACGAAGACCTCGCGCCCCTGATAATAGACGAGCTCAGGTGGGTAGACCCGCGGGAACAGCGGGCCCAGGGCGTCGGCACCATAGCCGAGCAGCGGCCGCCGGCCGATGAGCGCCAGCGTCCCCTGCCAGATGGCCAGCCGGGCGGCGATGGCGCCGCCCAGCCGCTCGCCGAGAGATAGGACGATCAGCGGCCCCCCGGCGGCAAGCAGGCAAGCGCCGAGCCAGGCCGCCCGGCGCCGGCGGGGCGCCAGTCGGGGCCCCCACCAGAGGAGGGCGAAGAGCGCCAGGGCCACGGCGGTCGCCAGCCAGGCGCTCCGGGCCTGGGTCAGGCCGATGACGACGAGCTCGCCCGTGAGCAAGGCGGCCCACAAACCGCGCCGTGCCCGGTCGCCGGCAATCAGCAGCAGGGCCAGGGTGGGCGGCGCCAGGAGGGCCAGGTAGGCGCCGAGGAAGTTGGCCCGCCCCAGTGTGGCGTAGACGGGCGAGCGGGCGTCGGAGACGAGGCCGGGCAGCGTCCAGCCGGCGCGCTGGAGCAGGCCGAGGAGGACGAGGGGGATGCCGGCAGCGGCCAGCGCCGCCAGCAGCCGGCGGGCCGCGGTCAGGTCCCGCCCATAGTCGGCGGCCAGCAGGCAGAGGAGCAGGTAGGTGAGCAGCGTGACCGCGCCCTGGGCGCGGTCGTAGCTGCCCCAGAGGCTGAGCACCGGGTTCGCGGCCGTGGCCGTGGTGACGATGAGGGCCAGGGCCAGCAGGCCGAGTGGCGCCAGCAGCGGGCGGGCCGGTCGGGTCGGCCACAACAAGCGGCGGGCCAGAAGAGCGTCGGCCAGCGCCAGGCCGGCCAGGGCCCACACCAGGGTCCGGGCCAGGGCCGCTCTGGACAGCTCGAACGGTTGCTGTCCCCACAGGTTGACGGTGAGGGGAACGAGCACGGCCAGCATGAGCCAGCCGCCGTCTTGGGCCCAGCGGAGGCGCGAAAGCAAAGCCGTTGGGCTAGGCTTCTGAGTTGGGAGCACGATATCTCCCAGTGCCTGTGGTGCGGCGTGCCGGCAAGGGCGCGCTGCGCGGTTCAGGATTCTGCGCGCGGCGCCGGCGAAAGCGTCTCAGAGACGGGTAGCAGCACAGCCGCCGGCGTCGACGGCGCTATTGTAGCCAGCCGGTCGCGCTGGTGTCGAATTGCGCGCCTCGGGTGGTGCGAACGGGGGCGAGCCCCTACAATCACGGGCCACTGCATTCTCGCATCATCACGACTGGTTGGAGGTGTCGCATGGTATGGTCCGGCTTTCTCCTGGTGGCGCTCTTCGCGGCCGTGGCGGGGGTTCTCGTTGTCCAATTTCTGACCGTGCCCCCCTTGCGGATGAGCCGCTACCTCTTCCTGGCCACGGTTTGTGGCATGACGGCGCTGGGGATCCTGGTGGCGATGGCCGCGACTATCGGTCTGCTGGAGGGACTGGCGGGCCTGATCGTCGCCCTGGCGAGCGCCCTGGCCGGCTATGGGTGGGCGACCCGGCGCTTTCTGGCGCGGGAGGACGACCGCCCGGTGCCGGCGCTCACCCGGGCCCAGGACGACCCCGGCCTGGGCCACACGGCCATCATCTACTTCACTCATGGCGAGCCGGAGACGTTCGACCCTATCGGCTGGATCAACCAGTTCCGCGAGTTCGACCACCAGGGTATCCAGTTTGTGCCCACCCTGGCCCGCCCCCTCTTCGTCCACGGGGTGCGCCAGAAATACCTCAAGGTGGGCAAGAGCAACCACCGCCGCACTCACGAGCAGATGTTTCAGAGCCTGCAGCACCGCTACCGCGCGGAAGGGGACGCGACCACCCGGTTTTACCTCTGCTTCCTCGACGACAACCCCCGCCCGGACGCGGCGGTGATCCAGGCCCTAAATGAGGGCGCCAGTCGCCTCATCGTGGCGGAAGTCTTCCTGACCATCTCCAATCACACGGCAGAGGGCAAGGAGCTGATCGAGGAGCTGGGCATCCACAACTACGCGGTCGAGCTGGTCTACACCGGCCCGATGTACGACTCCGAGATCCTCAAGGAGATGTACGTCCAGCGCGCCAACGCCCACCGCAACGGGGTGCCCAAGGAGCAGACCGGGATCCTGCTGGTGGGGCACGGGCAACCCGATGAGTGGGACGAGGAGTGGCCGACGCTGACCGAGCAGGAGATCAGCTTCCGCCAGGACATCCTGGATCGCTTCGTGCGCGATGGCTACCTTCGGGAGCACCTGAGCCTGGCCTGGATGATGTTCAAGGAGCCCAAACCGGGCCCGAAGATTGAGGAGTGGGCGGCGCGAGGGTTGGCGCAGGTGATCTACATCCCCGCGGCCATCAGCGCCGACGCCATCCATAGCCAGGCCGACATCCCCGAGCTGGTGGAGATGGCACGCGTCCCCGAGAGCTTCCCCCGCATCAACCTGGGCGCCTGGAACGACGACCCGCAGACGATCGACGCCATCAAGGCCAAGATCGACGCCGTGTGGGAGGAGACGCCGTAGGACTGACAGACCTGGCCGGCCATCAACGCGATTTGGGCAAATCGCGCCACAACAGCCTGCCGGCAAACAGGAGCACGCCCAGGACGGTCGCCAGAGAGAGCGCCACGCCGGCGAAAAAGGCGCCGGGGCGGAACCGCATGACGACGGTGTGCGCCCCCGGCGGCACGACGACGCCGCGCAAGGCGACGTTGGTCGGGTAGAGCGGCGCCGGCTGGCCGTCAACCTCGGCCTGCCAGCCGGGGTAGTAGGTGTCGGCTAGGACCAGCAGCCGCGGCGCTTCCGCGACGACCTGGATGGTGATGGCGTTGGCGCTCCGGTCCACGATCGTGGCGCTCTCGGCCGGGCCCAGCTCCGGGCCGGCGCCCAGCCCCGGGTCGCCGACGACCAGGGCAACATGCCCATAGTCGAAGTCCGGCGCCGCCAGGCGCTCGGCGGCCGCGGCGGCGTCGGAGACCGGAACGACGTCGCGCACCAGGTAGGCGCGCGGCTTCGCCACGACAAACCGGTAGTAAGCGAACGGCTCGTCCCGCCTGACGAGTTCGAAGGCCGGATCGGTGTACTCGCCGGTGGTCACGACCATCTCCACATTGAGCAACAGGTTGCGGCGATATTCGTCGAGAATGGCCAGCAGCCGCTGGTAGTCGATCAGCATCAACGGCGGCAGCCCGCCCACATTGTCGACGCCCAGCAGGCTGCCGAAGTCCTGCGAGGAGGTCTGGTCGAACACGGTGCGATAGACGGTGCTGCGGCCGGGTGG
>JBFGLK010000522.1:0-3314 GCA_041576195.1 Promineifilaceae bacterium (SeqCode) | reverse complement strand
TAGCATTGGCCGGCGCCCGCGTCGTCGCGGTGCGCGCCTGACGCGGCCTGGAAGGGGCCTCGAAACCCGAGGCCTCTTCCTCGTCGCCCTATCCTTCCGAGGGAGATGAACCTGTGAGCGTCACCGTCAGCGATATCCGGCCAGGCGCCTACTTCGACTCCGTCGTCTTGATGCAGCTCCAGCGCGATCTGGTGCGTCTGGACGGCGTCATCGATGCCGGCATCGTCATGGCCACGCCGGCCAACCGGGATCTGCTGGCCAGCAGCGATCTGCTGCCCCCCGAGGCCACGGCCGCGACCGCCGAGGATCTGCTGATCGTCGTCCGGGCGGACGACGACCGCGCAGCCCGCGCCGCGCTGGTCGGGCTTGACGACCTCATCCGCAATCGCCAGACGGCCAGTGGGACCGGCTATCGGCCGCGTAGCCTGGCGGGCGCCCTGAGGCAGGCGCCAGAGGCAGGCTGGATCCTGATCTCAGTGGCGGGCCGCTACGCCGCGGCTGTGGCCCGTGAAGCGCTTGATGCCGGGCGGCATGTCTTCCTCTATAGCGACAACGTCGACCTAGCAGACGAAGAAGCCCTGAAGCGACGGGCGGCGGCTGCCGGCCTGCTGGTCATGGGTCCCGACTGCGGCACGGCGATCGTCAATGGCATCGGCCTGGGCTTTGCCAATCGCGTGCCGCGTGGGAACATCGGGCTGGTCGGCGCATCCGGCACCGGCCTGCAGGCGCTGTCGACGCAGGTGGGGGCGCTGGGTGCCGGCATCTCCCACGCCATCGGCACGGGCGGGCGTGATTTGAAGTCCGAGATCGACGGGCGCACGACTCGCCAGGCCCTTGACCTGCTCGCCCGCGATCCAGACACCCACGTCCTCGTCCTCGTCTCCAAGCCGCCGGCGCCGCGCGTCGCGGCCCGACTCCTGGCCGCCGCCGGCCACATCGGCCAGACGGCGGGCAAGCCAATCGTCGTCTACTTCCAGGGCCTGGCCACGGCGTTGGAACACGTTGGACCGTGGGTCCACCTGACGACCAGCCTGAACGCCACCGCCCGGCTCGCCGTCGCCCTGTCACACGCCGGCATGGCCGCGCCTGAAAGCGCCGCTCGGCCGAGCTTTGCGCCGCCCCAACGCTACCTACGCGGACTATTTTCCGGCGGCACGCTGGCCTATGAGGCCGTCTTGGGGCTGGGGACGGTTCTCGATCCCCTGTTCAGCAACGTGCCGGTGCGACCGGAACAGGCCCTTTCCGACCCGTTTCAGAGCCAACACCACACGATCCTCGACCTGGGCGCGGACCATTTCACGCAGGGCCGGTTGCACCCGATGATGGACAACGAGACACGGCTGCGACGCTTGCGCCAGGAAGCAGCCGACCCGGGGGTGGCCGTCATCCTGATGGACCTGGTGTTGGGGGCGGGGGCTCACCCTGATCCGGCCGCCGAGCTGGCGCCGGCGATCGCCGCGGCGCGTGACCTGGCGACGTCAGAGGACCGCCGGCTGGAGGTGCTCGTCGCCATCGTGGGCGCCGGGGACGACCCGCAAGACGTGGCCGCCCAACGAGAAGCCCTGGCCGCGGCGGGCGCCCGGGTCTATGACGGACTCGAGGAGCCGCTTCAACGCGTAATCGCCTGGCTGGCGCCTGATGTCGACGAACAGCCGCCGGTTTCGTTAGAGCGCTTGCAAGGTCCGTTGGTCGCCATTAACATCGGCCTCGAGTCGTTTCGCGACAGCCTCGAAGCCCAGGGCGCCCGCTGTGTGCACGTCGACTGGCGCCCGCCGGCGGGGGGCAACGAAGCGATGATGGCGCTGCTTGATCAGCTCTCGGGACGCGACGCGTAAGAGCCTGACAACGGAATGCCGGCAGCAGTGGCCCAGGAATCTGCGGGGCGACGGCGCCTCGCATTGCCAGAGGAGAGCGCTCCATGTCCGAGTCCCCCAGTCGGGATGACATCCGGCGGCTTTTGAAGACGTTCGGCGTGCGCGCCGACGAGCTGATGGTCGCCCACCTCGCCCGCCACCCAGAGGTTGGCGCCCTGCACGTGCGCCTGACGCTGGAGGATCTGACGGTGTATGGCACGTCGGTCCCGGATTCGACGCTAAGCCTGGTTGTCGAAGGGAGTATCCGGCGCGAGTCGCCATGACGCCCCGCCTCAGCGATAGTCGCCTGGCCAACATCGGCGCCTTCGCCATTCAGGGCGGCTTCCGCGCCTATCGGGGGCGATTCCAGGCCATCACCCATCGGGCGCAAACCCGCTTTGAGGCGCGGGACTGGCAGGGGATGCAACGAGACGCGGCCGAGCGGCTGGCGCTCTATCGCGAGATCGTGGACGAAGTCGTCTCAGAGATCCAGGAACTCCTCGGCACGCGCCAGGAGGACCGGCTGATCTGGGCTGGCATGAAGGCCGTCTACTCCGGCCTCATCGCTGGCTATGACGACTGGGAGCTGGCAGAGACATTCTTCAATTCGATCACGCGGCGCCTCTTCACCACAGTCGGCGTCGATCCACAGATCGAGTTCGTCACCACCGACTACGAGACGCCGCCGACGCCATCCACTCGCTCCGTCTATCGCTCATTTGGCCGCCGCGAGGACACCGTCGACCTGGTGCGCGAGCTGCTGACGGCGTATGCCTTCGCCGTGCCCTATGCCGACCTGGAAGGCGATGCTCGCGCCGTGGCGGCCGCGGTGGAGAGGCGCCTGAGCGAGGTTGGGGCTCTGCGCACCGCCGATCGGGTGGAGGTCGTCTGCAGTCCGTTCTTCCGGGGCAAAGGCGCTTATTTGATCGGGCGGCTGTATAGCGGTTCTCACCTATTACCCCTGATAATTGCCCTGACCAACACGGTCGACGGCGTCGTGGTGGATGCCGTCCTGCTGGAAGAGAGCGCCGCGAGCATTCTGTTTAGTTTTGCCTGGACCTACTTCCACGTGGAAACCGAGCGGCCGTACGACCTGGTCCGATTCCTGCGGGCGGTGATGCCCCGCAAACGCATCGCCGAGCTGTACATCTCCCTTGGCTTCAACAAGCACGGCAAGACGGAGCTGTATCGGGACTTGCTGCGGCACCTTCGCTCGGCGGACGATTGCTTTGAGATCGCCCCCGGCCAGCGCGGCATGGTAATGACCGTCTTCACAATGCCCAGCTATGATATGGTTTTCAAGATCATCCGGGACCAATTCGCCGCGCCCAAGGACAGCACCCGGCAGGAAGTGCGCCAGAAGTACGCCCTCGTCTTCCGCCATGATCGCGCGGGACGGTTGATCGACGCGCAGGAATTCGAGCATATGCAGATCGAGCGGTCCCGGTTTGCGGCGTCCCT
>JBFGLK010000521.1:0-3322 GCA_041576195.1 Promineifilaceae bacterium (SeqCode) | reverse complement strand
TGCGAAGATGTTAGGCCTGGCCGCGCTGGAGGGGCTGCGATAGTTGGCTTCGTAGCCTCGCCAAGGACCGCCGACGCGGCGCGCACCTGGTTGGTGCCTGTGTTGGCTATGCGAAGGAGTTGAGCGTGACCGATCTGGACGAGCTGCGGAACCTGGGGCCGAAATCCCGCCAGTGGCTGGCGGCCATCGGCGTGCACACCCGGGCCGACCTGGAGGCCCTGGGGGCGGTCGAGGCTTATTACCAGCTCAAGCAGCTGGGCTTCAACGTCAGCCTCAACCTCGTCTATGCCATCGAGGCGGCGCTCCTGGGCGTGCCGTGGAACCAGTTGCCGCCGCCGGTGCGCGAGCGGCTGCGACGCGAGGTCGCCGCCCTGTCGCACCCGGCGCCCGCGGCCCAGACCTTCCTCGTCGATGGCCACCTGGACCTGGCCTACAACGCCCTCAAATTCGGCCGCGACCCGCGCCGGCCGGCCCGGGAGGCGCGCGAGCGGGAGGCGGACAACCCCTCGCCTAACGGGGTGGCCACGGTCAGCATCCCAGATCTGCTCGCCGGCGGTGTCGGCCTGGCCGTGGCCAGCGTCTTCGTGATGCCGGCCGCGTCGCCGTTCCCCTTCGTCTATCACGAACCCACCACCTACGCCGGGCCCGACGACGCCCATGGCAAAGGCCTGGCGCAGCTCGACTACTACCACGAGCTGGCCGACCGGGACGAGCGGGTGCGGCTCGTCGTCGATCGCGCGGGGCTCGACGAGGTCCTGGCCAGCCATGAGGCCGGGGAGCAGCCGCTCTTGGGCCTCGTGCCCGGTATGGAAGGGGCGGCGCCCATCCGCACGCCCGAGGAGCTCGATCTCTGGGTGGGGCGCGGCCTCCGGGCCATCGGTCCCGCCTGGGACGACACGCCGTACGCCGCCGGCGCCTGGCGCGACCAGGGCGGGCTGACGGCCGAGGGGCTGGTGCTGCTCGAGCAGATGGCCGAGCGCGGCCTCCTGCTGGACCTGACCCACCTGAGCGAGCTGGCCAGCCTGGAAGCGCTCGAGCGGTATGAGGGCCCGATCGTGGCCAGCCACTGCAACGCGCGCGCCCTGGTGGACTCGCCGCGGCAGCTGTCCGACCGGCAGATTCGGCTCCTGGCGGAGCGGGACGGGCTGATGGGCACGGTGCTCTACAACCCGTTCCTGCGCCAGGGACACCTCAAGGGGGAGCCGAAGGAGCGGGTGACGCTGGACAACGTGATGGCCCACATCGACCATGTCTGCCAGCTCCTGGGGAGCGCGACCCACGTGGGCATCGGCAGCGACTTCGACGGCGGGTTCGGGGCGGGCGACATCCCGTTTGAGCTGGACACCGCCGCGGATCTTCCGCTGCTGGCGGAGGCGTTGAGGGCGCGCGGCTACGGGACAGAAGACGTTGCCGGCATCATGGGGGGGAACTGGCTGCGGCTGCTGCGCCGCGCCCTGACCTAGCCCGGGCGGTCGCGGAGCCGATAGACGAACTTCAGGCCCGACCACGTCGCGTCGATCGCGGCCACCTTAACGTCAACGAGACCGCCTGCCAGGCCAATCTCCCGCACGACGTTTTCCGTCAGATCGGTGGGAACCCCCGACGCGCGCTTCGGCCAGGAGATCCAGAGCATGCCTGAGGGGATCAGGGCGTCTTTGAACCCGGCAAAGGCCATCTCCAGGTCGGCCCGGCTCCGAGCGAAGTAGTGGACAAACGCCAGCTCGGTTTCCGGCCAGGCCAGGCGGACGGTCCCCTCGGGGAGCGGGCCAAGGATTTTCTCGTAGCCTGCCGGGGCAGCCACGATGGCCAGGCGCATACCGGGCTCGATGCCGAGCTTGGCGATCAGGGGGCGTTTGGAGTATCCGGGCATGGGGGGTGGGCGGTGGGTTGGTTCTTTTGATTGGTTTGCTGATCGGTCGGCGGTTCAATCCGATGGCGGAACAGAGCAGAGCAGGGCGCAGCCTGCTGCGCCCGTCGGGTCGCCGCACCTTCCGGCGGTCGCCCACGGTCAGGGTAGCCAGGACGGGGGAGGATGTCAAGTCAGGGGACTGCCGGGGAGACACGCGGGCAGTTTTCTGCCACCGACACCCGAAGGGTGCGGAAACCGCACCCTTCGGGTGTGTCATTCGGCGCACATTCGTTCTAGACTTGACAGAACGAATGTGCTACACTGGGGCCATGGACACGATGGCCAAGTTCCAGGTGGTGGCGGGGCCAATGGCTCTGGAGCCGGCGGAGGAGACGGGTGCGCCGCCCGCCTGCTACACGCCGTCTGCCGTGCGCCAGAAGCAGGAGGCGCTGGGCATCTTTCACGCGGTGCGGCCGGGGGGCAAGACGATCCCGCTCCTGAAGACGCTGCTTACCACCGCCTGCGAGCGGGACTGCCATTACTGCCCGTTCCGCGCCGGGCGCAACTACCGTCGCACCACCTTCAAGCCGGCCGAGATGGCCCAGGCGTTCGTCGACCTCAACCGTGCCGGCATCGCCGAGGGGCTGTTCCTAAGCTCGGGCATCATCAAGGGGGGCGTCGCCACGCAAGACCGGATGCTGGAGACCGTGGAGATCCTGCGACAGCGCCATCGCTTCCGGGGGTACGTCCACCTCAAGATCATGCCCGGCGCCGAGCGGGCCCAGGTAGAGCGGGCCATGACCCTGGCCGACCGGCTCTCGGTCAACCTGGAGGCGCCGAACGCCCGTCGCCTCGACGCGCTGGCGCCCAAGAAGGTCTTTTTCGACGAGCTGGTCGCCCCCTTACGCTGGATCGAGGAGATTCGGGCGTCGCAGCCGGGCCGCCACGGCTGGAACGGCCGCTGGCCTTCCACCGTGACGCAGTTCGTCGTCGGTGCCGTCGGCGAGAGCGACGTGGAACTCCTGGCAACCACCGAGTACCTCTACAAGGCGCTACGCCTCAGCCGGGCCTACTTCTCCTCGTTTCGTCCCGTGCCCGACACCCCGTTGGACCACCTTCCGGCATCGCCCAGGGCGCGGGAGCTCCGCCTCTACCAGGCCTCCTTCCTTCTCCGCGATTATGGCCTCGACCTCGAGTCGCTCCCATTCGACCCCGCCGGCAACCTGCCTCTGGAGATGGACCCAAAGCGCGCGCTGGCCGAGCAGACCCTTGCCCATGACCCGGTGGAAGTCAACCGCGCCAGTCGGCGCGAGCTGCTGCTCGTGCCCGGCGTCGGCCCGAAGAGCGCCGCCACCATCCTGACCGCACGGCGCCGCGGCACCATCCGCGAGCTGCGGGATTTGCAGCTACTGGGCGTGCGGACGGGCCCGATGGCGCCTTTCGTGCTCCTGGACGGGCGCCGACCCTTTCGTC
>JBFGLK010000520.1:0-3324 GCA_041576195.1 Promineifilaceae bacterium (SeqCode) | reverse complement strand
TCACCGGCGTGCCGACCATCAAGGATTACATGGATCGGTTCATAGCGCCGGCCTGACGTGACGCCGCCGGGGAGATCCCCCGGCGGCCACGGCTAATGCCCCATGCCGTCTGCAACCCAACAATGCTGCCCTCTGGTGGCACTCCCAAGAAGGGGCGGCATTGCCGGTCACGCCCCTTGCCCACGAACCCGACCTGGGACGCTCCGTGCGCGCCGGCGCCGGCGTCGGAGTCTGCGCCAGAGGCCCGTCCCCAGAGCCCGTAGCCGCGTCGCGATCTTTGGCCGCCAGGCCAAGCCGGAACGCGGCGCCTGCCTGGCCAGACGATGCTGTTCGGCTTCCCGATAGCGCTCTTCAAGGCGCTGGCGCGTCAATTGCCGATTGGCCTCATAGTTACTGCTCATCGCTCGCCTCCTTCTCTCCAAACCTTGTGCCGGCATTAAACCCGATCCGCGCCGCCACCGGGTCTCCCTTTGGGGTACAATGAGGGACACCGCTTGTGTCCGCGCGGCGCCCGACCGCGGAGGACAGCCCGATTCCTTTGAGCGGTCGGCCAATCGAGTGATGAGATGACCGGGTCCGACTCTTTTGGCTACTACCTGAAGCGCAGGCGCCAGGCCCTGGGAATCACCCAGCGAGAGTTGGCCGAGCAGGTGCCGTGCTCGGTCTCCATGATCAAGAAGATGGAGGCCGACGGGCGCCGCCCGTCGCCCGAGCTGGCGCGGTCGCTGGCAGACCGCCTGGGGGTGCTGGCCTCCGATCGGGACGCCTTCGTGGCCTTTGCCACCGGCCAATATCTCGAGCGACCACCGGCGATGTCCCGGGAGCCACAAGCCGCGCCGGTGTGCCGGCACAATCTGCCGGCCGATCTCTCCCCCCTGGTCGGTCGCGACAACGACCTGGCAGACCTCGACGCGTTGCTCGCGGCCGATAGACCGCGCCTGATCAGCCTGATTGGCCCGCCCGGCAGCGGCAAGACCCGCCTGGCGCTGGCCGCCGCCGCCCGCCAGCTAGCGTCAGCGCCGGGGTGTTTCCCGGACGGCGTCTTCTTTGTAACCCTTGCCGGCCTTGGCACCCCAGATCAGATCGCCCCGGCTATTGCTCAGGCGTTGGACATCGCGCCGGATGCCGGCAACGGCGGAACGCGCTTGGGTCGCCGCCAATTGCTCGACACCCTCTCCCGCCAGCGTCTCCTCCTGGTGCTGGACAACTTTGAGCATCTACTCCCCGGCGCCGGCCTGGTCGGCGACCTGCTGCTGGCTTCCCCGGGGCTGAAGGTGTTGATCACATCGCGCCAGCCCCTTCACCTGCAGGCCGAACAGGTCGTTCCCATCGCTGGCCTGCCCTATCCCCCACCAGGGGTCGACCCACCCGTGCCCTGGTTGGACTACCCGGCGATCGCGCTGTTCGTCGCCCGGGCGCGGCAGAGACGACCCGCGTTCACCGTGGACGACCAAAACGCGACTGGGCTCGTCGACCTGTGTGATTCTGTCGCCGGCAATCCCCTGGCGCTTGAGCTGGCCGCGGGCTGGATTCACGTCCTTTCTTCGGCGGAGATCGTGGCGGAGATTCGGCGCAACTTCGACATCCTGCAATCCGACAGCCGCGACGTGCCGGCACGCCACAGCAGCTTGCGAGCAACCTTCGACGTCTCCTGGGAGCTCCTCGACCCGCCCGGTCGCCGGGCCTTCGCTCGCCTGTCGATCTTCTGGGGTACGTTCAGTCGCGAGGCGGCGGCGCAGGTGGCCGGCGTCAATCTGCGGGAGCTAGGGCTCCTGGTGGACGGCTCTCTGCTCCATGCCGGCACGGCGGGTGGGCGCTATGGCGTGCACCAGATGCTGCGCCAGTATGGGGCTGGTAAGCTCAAGGTGGATGCCGCTGAGGAGGCCGATCTCCAGGAGCGGCATGCCGCCTACTACGGCCGGCTTGTGGTCGACAGGGGGTCCGATCTGCACGGTTCGCGCCAGGCGGCGGCGATGGCGGAGCTCTCTCAGGATCTGCCCGACATCCAGGCTGCCTGGCGTTGGGCGATTCGTCACGAACGCGTCGACTGGCTGGCGAGGACAACCGGCGCTCTGGTCGCGCTCTACCGCCTGTCCGGCCAGTTCGAGGCCGGTTCCGCCATCCTTCGCCGGCAGACCAAAATGCTGGAGCGCCGGCGGCCCGTGTCCAGTGCCACCGAGCGCCTGCTGGTGCATAGCTGGGCCTGGCAACGGAGCTTCGACCACGACCTCGGCCGATCAGATGAGGGGCTGTTGCTGCCCCGGGCCCTTGAGCTCCTGGCATCGCTGGAGGCAGCTGGCGAAGACGTGCGCCGAGAACGGGCCCGCGTCCTCTATCAGCTGGGGATCGAGCAAAGCGACGCCGGCCAGCGCGACGATGCCCTGCGTCACCTGGACCAATCCCTGGCCCTGGCCCGGTCGCTTGATGATCTGCCCGCTGTGGCGGAGACGTTCGTCCAGATGAGCACCACATCCCTGTTTCTGGGCCGCTACCCGCTGGCTCGTCAGTATGTGAAGGGGGGCTTGGCGATCTACCAACGCCTCGACGATCGGCGGAACACGGCCTGGTGTTACGATCGCCTGGGTCTGATCGCGTCCGCCGCCGGCCAACATGAAGAGGCGGATGTCTACCACCGGCTGGCGATCGAGACGTATGAAACCCTGGGGGACTTGATGGGACTGGCCAAGGCGACGGGCAACCTGGGCTCCAACGCCATGGAGTCGGGTCGGCTCGGCGAGGCCCGGCGGGTCTATGCCCGGACCATGGACCTGTTTCGCGAGCTTGGGCTCCACCGAGGGCCCCACGCTTCGATGTACTTCTGTCTCAACGCGTATGTGAGCGCGCATCTGGGCGACTATGGCCGGGCCACACGCGAGGCGCTCGAAGCGCTTCAAGTCGCCCGCGAGCTTGGCGACCCACGGGTGCTGGGCTTTACCCAGGCGGGCGTGTTGGCGCAGCTCGCCCTGGCCGGCAAGAGGGTAGGGGAGACGGCCGACTATGCTCGGGAAGGGTTGCTGCTACTGCGCCGAATCGCCCAGGAGGAGGAGCTGGCCATTGCGCTGGCGACGGCGGGCATCGCCGCCATACGCCGTGGCGACCTGGCCGGGGCCCGCGAGTACGCGGCGGAAGCGCTGGCCATCACCACGCGACAGCGTGGCCTACCGCAGAGCCTCAGCTACGCTCTGGCCCTGCACGCCCTTGTGGCGGCGGCGGCGGGTCGGCTGGAGGTGGCGCTCGAGCTTCATGCGCTGGCCCTGGCGGAGCCGTTTGCCGCCGTCTCGCGCTGGTTCGACGACGTCGTCGGGCGCCCGCTCCAGGCGGCGG
>JBFGLK010000519.1:0-3326 GCA_041576195.1 Promineifilaceae bacterium (SeqCode) | reverse complement strand
TGCGCACCGGGCAGCTGGCCGCCGCGGCGACGCTGGCCCCGCCTGCCGGCCTGCCGGCACACGAGCGGCTGCTCGTCATCGCCTCTCCGGAGCCCGCGCCTCCCGATCGGGAGACGCGCGACCGCGACCTGGCCCGGCAGGTGGCCGATGTCCTGCGGGTGCGGCCACCAAGCGACGCGCTATCGCTCCGGGTCGTGCCGGCAGCCAGCGTACTGCCGCACGAGCACACGGATCAGAAGCGTGTGGACCGCCTGAAAGAAGACCTGATGGAGGCCGGCCAGCTGGTCAACCCGCCCATCGTCACGCCCTGGCAGGACCGCTTCGTCGTCCTGGACGGGGCGACGCGGGTGACCGCGATGCAACAGCTGGGCTTTCCTTTCCTCGTCGTCCAGACGGCAGCGACGGAGCGCGAAGGATTCGCCCTTCACACGTGGTATCATGCCGTCTCCGCCGACGAGCCGTTCGCGGCGCTGATGAAGACGCTACGGTCCATTGACGGCTTGGCGTTGACCCCGCTGTCGCCCGAGCAGGCGCAACAGGCGCTGCGCGAGCGGGATGCCCTCTGCTACCTGGTGGAGCGCGAAGATCGCGCGTGGCTGGCGGAGTGCCTGCCCGGCGCGCGTCGGCTCGCGCTACTCAACGCGCTGGTCGCCGCCTACACCCGCTGGGGCTCCGTCGAGCGGACCCTGCAGGCGGACCTTCAACGCCTGACCGGGCTCTTCCCCCGCCTGCGGGCGCTCGTGGTCTTTCCACAGTTCAGCCCGGAGACCGTCTTCAGCGTGGCAGCGCGCGGCGAGCTGATGCCGGCCGGCCTCACCCGCTTCATCATCCCCGGGCGCATCCTGCGCCTGAACCTGGATCTGGAGCAGCTGCGACGCGAAGAGCCCCTGGCCAGCAAGCGGGCCTGGTTCGAGCAGTTTCTGGCCGACAAGCTGGCGCGCAGCAAGCTGCGCTACTACCAGGAGCCGGTCATTTTGCTCGACGACTGATGTTCTCCGCTCGACTCGACCGGCTACGACCGCTGTTAGGCCGCCAGCTAACCGTGGTGGTTGACCGTCCTCTGGGCTCCTTCCATCCGGACTGGGGGTACCGTTACCTGGTCAACTACGGCTACGTGCCCGGCCTGATGGCGGCCGATGGCGAGGAGCAAGACGCCTATGTCCTGGGCGTCAACGTGCCCTTGAGGCGTTACGTCGGCCGCTGTGCAGCCATCGTGCACCGGCTGGACGACGAGGAAGACAAGCTGGTGATCGTGCCGGCAGGCGCGGCCATCGACGAAGCCACCGTCCGAGCGCAGACCGCCTTCCAGGAGGCCGGGCTACGCGTGGCCGTGCTCCTGGAGTCACACCAGGACCCGGCAACCGAAGAGCAAAACGAAAATGATCCGAGCGATTCTGTTTGACGTCGGCGGCGTGCTCGTGCGCACGCTGGATCAGGGACCGCGCCGCCGCTGGGAAGAGCGGCTCCGCCTCCCTCCAGGAAAGGCGGAAGCCCTGGTCTTCAACAGCGAGGGCGGTCGCCGGGCACAACGGGGTGAGGTCAGCGAAGACGTGCACTGGGCCTGGGTGGGCGCGGAGCTTGGCCTCGATGACGGCGATCTGGCCCGCTTTCGCGCCGACTTCTTCGCCGGCGATCAGTTGGACCTGGAGCTGGCCGTTCTGGCGCAGTCCCTCCATGGGCCGTACCAGACCGGAATAATCAGCAACGCGTTCGACAGCCTCCATCGCGTCCTGCGCGACGTGTACCCCATCGCGGCGCACTTCGACGTCATCGTCGGCTCGGCGGCCGAGGGCGTCATGAAGCCGGACGCCGCCATTTACCGGCGCGCGCTGGAGCGGCTGGGCCGGTCGCCCGCGGAGGCGGTCTTTATCGACGACATGCCCGCAAACGTTGTTGGCGCCCAGGACCTGGGCATGGCCGCCATCCACTTCCAGCCCGGCCTGGACCTGACGGCCGCCCTGCGCCACCTCGGCGTAACCATCGACGCATGACCCCCGGGCTGGATTGCGGGGGACGCTTGCCGCCCGGCCATACGGCCCGGCCGGCGACCTTGGCCGATGCGGTCGCGGTCACTGAGATGCTGAACGCCTCCTCCGCGGTCGACAGCGGCACGGAGCAGTTCACGCTGGACGAGACCCTGAGCGAGTGGAGCCAACCTGGTTTCGATCTGAGCGGCTCGTCTCGCGTCATCCACGACGAGAGCGGCAATGTGGCGGGCTACATCGAAGTCTGGGACAACACGACGGTGCCGAAGAACGTCTGGCTGTTTGGCCGGGTGCACCCAAACGCGCGGCGCCGGGGCCTGGGGACCCATCTCATGCGCTGGGCCATTGAACGCGCGCGAGCAGCCGTAACCCGTGTTCCGGCGCCGGCAAAGGTCCAGATGCTTTGCGGCACGCAGAGCGATCACCAGCCCACGGTTGCGCTCTTCACGAGCTTTGGGCTTCGTCTGGTGCGCCACTTCCTGCGCATGGCCATCGACCTGAAGGAGGAGCCGTCGTTGCCCGCGCTGCCGGCAGGGCTCGCACTCAGCTCTGTGGCTGAGGCCGCTGACCTCCTCGCCATCTGGCAGGCCGTTGATGCCAGCTTCGCCAACCATTGGGGCTACGTATCGGAGCAACCCGAGGTCGCGATCGAGCATTGGCGTCATCTTATGTCAACGCGTTCGTACGATCCGGCGCTATGGCTCCTGGCGCTCGATGAGGGCCGGGTCGTCGGCTTCTCGCTTTGCTGGCAGGGCCTGCCCGAGGACCCCCACCTGGGTTGGGTGGCGCAATTGGGAGTACTGCCCGCCTGGAGGCGCCGCGGTCTGGGGTCGGCTCTCCTGCGCGCGTCGTTCTACCGCTTCTGGGACCGGGGCTTCCGCCGCGTCGGCCTGACCGTGGATGCCGCCAGCACCACAGGTGCCACACGGCTCTACGAGAGTGCCGGCATGGCCGTCGTCCGGCGCTACGATCGCTACGCGCTGACACTCCGCCCCGCAGCTCCCGCCGATCCCGACTGACTCCAGGTCGCCCCCCCGCGCGCTGTCATGTCCGCATACTGCCAGCGGGCGATCAAAGCCGACCAACGACCCGACGCGCCTTTCCGATAGGCTAGGACATATTTGCCAGTTGGCGGCGGCCGAAAAGCGCCCGGCGCACGCCGATTCTCGGTATCATGGAGGAACGGTATCGCCCGGCATTGAGTGGCCCGGCGTCGCCAGCGCTCAATGAGGGACTCCGCGCGAGGTGAATATGGGCAATCAAAGAGTCACTGCTTTCTTCCGCCTTCTGGTCATCGCTTTGCTGTTTGGCCTGGCTATCGTGGCCGCCTGGCTGAACCAC
>JBFGLK010000518.1:0-3327 GCA_041576195.1 Promineifilaceae bacterium (SeqCode) | reverse complement strand
AGAGGCTGACGGACAGGTCAGTTAGCCGGTTGGTGGTCTGGCACGCGGCACTCCGCATGCCGCGCTCCGCACTCGGGCGACCACCCGTCGCCCCTCCCCTTACACGATCATTACACGCATCTTATGCCGCGTTTACGGGCCGGGGCTATGCTCGATGGCGTGGATGGCCCTGACCATCATCACGTCATCACCGCCCGGCTGCCGGCACACCGCCGGCCCCCGGCCCTTACCGAGGAATCACATGTCCCTTCTTAGCGAAAAAGACCGCCAACACCTGATTCAGGAGTTCGAGACCCTGACGACGGCGGTCACGCTCGTCGTCTTCACACAGGAGATGGAGTGCCAGTATTGCCGCGAAACGCGCCAGATCGCCGACGAACTCGCCAGCCTGTCGGACCGCATCTCCGTCGAGGTGTATGACTTCCAGAACGATCCGGAGCAGGTAGCGGCGTACGGCATCGACAAGATCCCGGCCATCGCCGTCGCCCAGGGTGGGGAGTCCCCTCGCGACGTCGGCATCCGCTACTACGGCATCCCGTCCGGATACGAGTTCAGCTCGCTCATCGCCGACATTCTGATGGTGTCCAGCGGCGACTCCGGCCTGAGCCCGGAAACGCGCGACTGGGTCGCGGCGCTCACCACTCCCGTCCACCTCCAGGTCTTTGTCACGCCCACGTGCCCCTACTGCCCGCAGGCCGTCGTCTTGGCCCACCGCCTGGCCATGGAAAGCGATCTGATCACGGCCGACATGGTCGAGGCGATCGAGTTCCCTCACCTGTCGATGAAGTATCAGGTGCAGGGCGTGCCGCGAACGGTGATCAACGAAACCGTGCATCTGGAAGGGGCCGCCCCTGAGCGGCTGGTCCTGAGCCGCCTCATGGAAGCCGTCCCGGCCTGAAGCGGTGCCCCTGCCGGTGCAGCGCCGCGCCGCGGCGTGAGACCGTAGACGACGAGACGAGTATGACTCCCCTCACCATCACACCGACCTTCGGCGGCCTGCCGGCGGACGTCACCTCCTTCGATGTCGTCATCATCGGCGGTGGTCCAGCCGGCGCCGCCGCCGCCATCTACACCGCGCGCGCCGACCTGCGCACCCTCGTCATCGACAAGGGCCTGACCGCGGGCGCGCTGGGCGTGACAGACAGGATCCACAACTATCCCGGCGTGCCGGGTCCAATCACGGGTGCCGAGCTGGTGGAGACGATGCGCAAGCAGGCGGAGTCATTCGGCGCCACCTTCGTCACCGACAGGGTCGTCGGCGTGGACGTCGCGGGCGACGCCAAGACGGTGATGGCCGGCACGGGGACCTTCACGGCCCGCGCCCTCATCCTGGCCACCGGTTCGATGGGACGCACTCGGATTGTGCCCGGAGAGGAAGCGCTGCTTGGCCGGGGCGTCAGCTATTGCGCCACCTGCGACGGCGCCTTCTTCCGGGATCGTGAGGTGGCCGTCGTTGGCAACAACGACGAGGCTCTGGAAGAAGCCCTCTTCCTCACCCGCTTCGCCGCCCGCGTCCAATTGCTCGTGCCGACGCCGGCTCTCAAGGCCCGGGCGACGCTAGTCGCCGAGTCAACCGCCCATCCCAAGATCGAGGTGCACTACCGCACAACGCTGCGCGAAATCGTCGGCGCTAGCCGGGTCACCGGCGTGCGGGTGAAGGCGCGCGGCCAGGAGGAGACGCTCCTGCCGGTCGATGGCGCCTTCGTCTACCTGCAAGGGGGCCGGCCGATCACCGACTACCTGCTCGAGCAGCTAGAAACAACGGCCGAAGGCTGTCTGGTGGTCAACGAGGAGATGCACACCGACGTGCCCGGCGTGTTCGCCGTCGGCGACCTGCTCTGCACGCATGTGAAGCAAGCCGTCATCGCCGCCGCCGACGGCGTCATCGCCGCCATCGCTGTGGAAAAGCACCTGCAGAGACGCGAGCGCCTGCGGGTCGACTGGGGCTGAGGCGCCAGCGTCCCAATCACGTGTAGCTCGCACTCCACATTCCGCACTCGGCACTCCGCACTCGGGCGCTCATATGGGCGCCCGTTCGCGCCTTTACGTAACAGACGCCTCCCATTACAATGGGGGCCATGAGCGTCGACAACCCCTTTTTCCATCGCGGCGCCATTCGTCGTGCCCGTGACTTCCACGGTCGGGCGGCCGAGATCACCCAGATCCTGGGTCTCCTGCGGAACGGGCAGAGCGTTTCGCTTATCGGGCCGCGCCGTATTGGCAAAAGCTCGCTCCTCCTCCACCTCTCCCGGGGGCTCGTGCGAGCGCCATTTGGTCTTCAATCGCCCAACTCGCTCTTTGTCCTCGTCGACTGCCAGGAGCTGGGTGGATCGCCACCGGAGGAGGTCTATGAAGCGCTCCTGATGGGCCTGGTCGACGCGGCCGAAGAAGCCGGCGTCGCGCCAGAAGCAAACGCACATGCCGGCAGCTACCGGGCCCTCGATCGCATGCTGAGCCGTGTCTACCGCCAGGGGCTGGCCGTCGTGGTTCTCCTGGACGAGTTCGAGCTGCTGGCCGCCAATTCCCACCTCACTCCCTACTTCTTCGCGCGCCTTCGCGGCCTGACCACCAAATACGGGCTTGCCTATCTCACGGCCAGTCAGCGGCCGCTCTTTGATATTACGGCCGACGAGCACATTCTCAGCTCGCCCTTTTTCAACATCTTTGTCACGCTGCCCCTCGGTCTCTACGCCGATGAAGAAGCTCAAGCGCTCATCCATAGTCGCCTGGACGGCGCCCCGGTCACCTTCGGACCGGCGTTGGTCGACCACCTGGTCACCCTGGTCGGGCCACACCCCTTCTTCCTGCACGTGGCCGGCTATCACGCCTTCCAGGCCGTCCTCGCCGGCGTCGATCTGGAGTCTGAGCCCTGGCAGGTGGACGAGCCCATCGAGGTTGAGGCGGATTCGCATCTCGGCTACCTCTGGCACAATCTCTCAGCCGACGACCGCTACGCGCTGGCCATCGCCCACGGGCCGGTCGACAGCATGCGCCTGCTGGAGCAGCAATGCCTCGTGCAGCAGACCGGCAACGGCTACGGCTACACAAGCGAGATTCTCCGGCGCTATGTGCGCCGCCAGCAAGTGACCGGCCTGGTCCAGGCAGGACCGTTCGTCATCGATCAACAGCGCCACCAGGTCTGGGCCAATGGCACGGAGCTGAGCCTGACGACGTCCCAGTTCGACCTGTTGGCCTGTCTGTGCGCCCAGGCCGGCCAGGTCGTTTCCAGCGACGACCTGGAGACCGTTGTCTGGGGGGAGGCGCTCGTGGATGATCCCGACCGCCTGAAGACGATGATCAAGCGTCTGCGCCGCGCCATCGAGCCGT
>JBFGLK010000517.1:0-3352 GCA_041576195.1 Promineifilaceae bacterium (SeqCode) | reverse complement strand
TCGGCGGGTGGGTGCCCGGCGTCTCGCCGGAGGAACCGCCAAACGCCGCCGCCAGCAATGCGGGTAGCGCCTCGCCGGCCGGATAGGCCAGCGCGGCCGCGGCGTGCGGGGTCAGCGGCGTCGCCTGTGGGTTGATCTCCACCACCGGGACCCGGCGTTCGTGCGCCTGGGAAGGCAGGGAGGCCGCTGGCTGCACCAGCGCCGAGGTACCGATCGCCATAAAAAGGTCGCACGCGCGCGCGGCCGCCAAAGCGGCTCCCAGCGCCTCGTAGGGCAGGCTCTCGCCAAACCAGACGACGTCCGGGCGCAAAGGGCTGCCGCAGCGCGGACATGGGGGTGGGCCTTCGCCGGTGTCCGGCCAGCCGGACACCGGGTGGCCGTGATCCAGGCATTTGCTACGGGTGAGGTTGCCGTGCAGTTCAATCACATCCCGACTGCCCGCACGCTGGTGCAGGCCGTCCACGTTTTGCGTCACCAGCGTCAGTCGTGGCACCAGGCTCGCCAGTCGGGCCAGGGCCAGATGGCCGGGGTTCGGCTCAGCCCGGGCCACCAGCTGCCGCCGCCAGGCGTACCACTCCCACACGAGCTTCGGGTCCCGCCGGAAAGCGTCAGGAGTGGCCAGCTCAGACGGGTCATAGCGGGCCCACAGGCCGGTCTGGGCCTGCCGGAACGTCGGTACCCCGGATTCGGCCGAGACGCCCGCACCTGTCAGTACGACGACGTGCTTGGCCTGGCGAAGCCAATCGAGTAGCGAAGGCGGAAAGTCCAAGATCGCTCCTTCTCTGTTTGATTCCCGCGGTCCTGCGCCCTATTATAGCCCCATCTTCCGCGGCCCGGGCCGGCCCCAGGCGGGCGCTTGGCCGCGTGGTCCCAAATCGCCAAGGAGTCTCCCATGTCCCCGGTCGCCCTGGAGCAGACAATCCGCGAGATCCACGCCTTTCTGGCAGCGTCCGTCATCCCGCTGGAGCCGGCCTTTCTTCACGGCGCTTTTCGCGATCTTGAGCCGGAGCTCGCCCGGCTGCGCGGCGAGGTCAAGGCCCGCGGCTGGTGGGCGCCGCAGATGCCGGCAGCGCTCGGCGGCATGGGGCTCACGCTGCCGGCGTTTGGGCGCCTGAGCGAGGCGCTCGGCCGCACGCCGCTGGGCCACTATCTCTTCAACTGCCAGGCCCCCGATGCCGGCAACATGGAGCTATTGCTGGCCCACGGCACAGACGTGCAGCAGGAGCGCTACCTTCGGCCGCTGGTCGCCGGGGAGATTCGCAGCTGCTTCGCCATGACGGAGCCGGCATTGCCTGGCTCCAACCCGACCTGGCTGGCGGCCACGGCGCGGCAAGAGGGCGCCGACTACGTTATCAACGGTCACAAGTGGTTCACGACGGCGGCGGACGGCGCCGCCTTCGCCATCGTCATGGCTGTCACCAATCCCGAGGCAGAGAGCCGGCACCGCCGCGCCAGCCAGATCATCGTGCCGCTGGACACGCCCGGCTACGAGCTGGTGCGGAACATCTCGGTCATGGGGCGCGCCGGGGAGGGGCACGCCAGCCACGGCGAGGTCCGTTTCGTCGACTGCCGGGTGCCACAGACCAACCGGATAGGCGCGGAGGGGGAGGGGTTCGCCCTGGCTCAGGAGCGCCTGGGGCCTGGACGGGTCCATCACTGCATGCGCTGGATCGGCATTTGTGAGCGGGCGTTCGAGCTCATGTGCCGGCACGCCCTGGCCCGCGAGGTCGCCCCGGGCCGGCGGCTTGCCGACCAGCAGACGGTGCAGAACTGGATCGCCGAGAGCCGGGCAGAGATCGATGCCGCACGCCTGCTGGTCCTCGACACCGCGGAGAAGGTCGAGGCGTATGGCAGTCGCGGCGCCCGCAGCGAGGTCTCGATCATTAAGTTCTTCGTGGCCGGGGTGCTTGGCCAGGTGCTTGATCGGGCGGTGCAGGTGCATGGCGCTCTGGGAGTGACAGACGACACGCCGCTGGCTTTCTGGTTCGCGCACGAGCGCCCGGCGCGCATCTATGACGGCCCAGACGAGGTCCACAAGCTCAGCGTCGCCCGTCGTATCCTGCGCGACATGGAGGCCGCGGCGTGAGCGAGGCCGGCGACACGATTCCTGTTCGGCCGGACGAAGGCTTCGATGCAGTGCAGCTGGCGGCCGTGCTTCAGGGCCGCCTGCCCGGGGCGGACGGCGTGCCAGCCGTGAGCCAGTTTGGCGGGGGGAAGGCCAACCTGACTTACCTGCTGGACTACGACCGGGTGAGCTATGTCATGCGTCGGCCTCCCCTGGGGCCGGTGGCCCCGTCGGCGCATGATATGGCCCGCGAGTATCGCGTGCTCTCCGTGCTGCACCGCGCCTTTCCGTTGGCCCCGCGTGCGCTCTATTTCAGCGATGATCTTTCCATCCTTGGCGCTCCCTTCTTCGTCATGGAGCGGCGGCGCGGCGTCGTAGTACGCACGCGCCTGCCGCGGCCATTCGCCGACGATCCCGAGGCCCCGCGGCAGATGAGCGAGGCGCTGGTGGACGCGCTTGCCTCCCTGCACGCCGTCGACTACGAGGCATTGGGCCTTGGTGACCTGGGGCGGCCGGAGGGCTTCATTGCCCGCCAGGTGGCCGGCTGGCGCCGTCGCTGGGAGGCGACCAGGCTGCCGGAAACGCCCGAACTGAACGAGACAGTGGCCTGGTTGGAGAGCCATGTCCCGGAGGCCGGGACGGCGACCCTGGTGCACAACGACTTCAAGCTCGACAACCTGATGCTTGACCCGGCCGACCCGGGGCGGGCGGTGGCCGTCTTTGACTGGGACATGTGCACGCTGGGCGATCCGCTGTCGGACCTGGGCGCCCTGCTGGCGTACTGGAGCGAGCCGGAGGACCCGGCCTATTTGCGGCAGGTGGCCGCCAATATCATGCCTACCGGGGTGGATGGCTTTCTCTCTCGGGAGGCGCTGGTCTCCCGCTATGCGGCGCGCAGCGGCCGGGACGTCGGCGCCATCCGCTTCTATCACGTGTTGGGGCTATTCCGCGTCATCGTCATCCTGGCGCAGATCTACGTGCGGTATGCGCGCGGACAGACGCTGGATCGGCGATTTGCCGGCATGGGGGAGCTTTTGCCGCCGCTGGCCCGGGCGGCCCGGGCTCTGGCGCGGGGGGATCTCAGCTAGAGGGCGGCGCGGCGAGCGGAATCATCAAGCTGGCGCGGAGGCCGCCGTCGGGCCGATTGTCAAGCTGCACGTCGCCGCCGTGGGCGATGGCCAGGCCGCGGGCGATAGCCAGGCCCAGCCCGGTGCCGGGCGCCGTGGCCGTCGGCGCGCGGTAGAAGCGCTTGAAGACGTGTGGCAGGTCGTCGTCGGGGATGCCTGG
>JBFGLK010000516.1:0-3361 GCA_041576195.1 Promineifilaceae bacterium (SeqCode) | reverse complement strand
TAGCGACCGGGCTCGCCGAAGAACTCGGTCACCTCGACGGCGTAGGTGCCCGATGCCGGCAGCAACGCGTCGAGGATAACCTCCGGATCGCCGGGCAACCCGAAATCCGCCCGAGCCAACACCTCGCCGGTCGGGGCCAGTAGGGTCAGGGTCAGGTCAACCCCCGGGCTCTCCGGACTGAGGCTGAGCGTCAGGAACTGGCCGGCCTGGCCGACCAGCGTCCACAGGTCGATCTGGTTGGCGAGCAGCTGACCGCCAACCGCCTCGCCGGCGGCGAGCAGACCGCGAGCGGCGCGCCGCTCGTCCAGGACGACGATCTCGCGCTGCCAGTGCGTCGACGCCAAAGCGCGGGCGAATACCGGTTCATAGTCCGGCCATTGCTCCTCGCGGGCGCCCATCAGGAACATGGTGGGCGATCCGGCCTGCGGCGGATAGGCCAGGGCGAGGCGAAAGCGGACGCCCGTCTCCTGCCGGGCGAACAGGCCCAGCGGATCGCGGGGCGCGTCCACGAAGACGGCCGAGACTTCCGCGACGTCGCTGCCAATCAAGAGGGTCTGGATTGGGCTGAGCGGCTCGCCCCGCAGGGCCATGTCGGCCAGGAAAGCACCCAGGCTGTCCGCCGGGTTGTCGGGATCGCCGATGCCGCCCAATACGCGCTCGGCGGCAAAGGCGACCAGCAGGGCGCCAGGGCCAAGCGCCTCCGCCTCCACGAGCCGCGTGCCGGTCTGCTTGGTGTCGGCGAGATAGAGCGCGCGCTCGTGTAGCGCCTCCGACCAGGGCGGTTGAGCGAACAGGGTGCTGAGGTTGACCCA
Source organism: Promineifilaceae bacterium (SeqCode) (assembly GCA_041576195.1). Classification (GTDB taxonomy): domain Bacteria; phylum Chloroflexota; class Anaerolineae; order Promineifilales; family Promineifilaceae; genus JAGVTM01. The sequence continues at coordinate 2,549 of JBFGLK010000516.1, read as the reverse complement.
ACCTTCGGGCGGCGACACATGCAAGGTAATGCGCGTCGTCGTGAGCTGGGCGCCGGTGGCGAGGGTGGGGGTCAGCGGGGGTGAGGCGGAGATGGTGGGCAGGGAGGGGAGGGGTGAGGGCGTGATCCGGGCTGGCGCGGCCCGCGTCGCCGGCCCGAGCGTCGGCGTCGCCGGCCGGCTGTCTGGCACGTCGGGCCCCCGACAGGCGGCCGTCGAGACGAGCAGGCAGCCGATCAGGAGGCCCAGGCGGGTGAGTTGACTCATGCAGGGATCAGGGTGCCGGCATCTCCCAGTCGTTGCCCAAAATCACCAGGATGTCGTAGTCGCCAGCCGGCGTCGTGCCGTTGCTGACGCTGAGCGGGGGCAAGGACATGAGTTGCGTCAGATACCGGGTCGTGAATGGGTGCGAACCGAAGTCGATCACCTGACTCGTCCGGTAAGTCGCGGAGTCGGCGTTGCCGATCTCGGTGACGTTGACGGCATTGGCTTCCAAGAACGTCTTGGTGGCGCCGGCCAGACCGAACACCGAGGTGCCGTTGTAGACGGCCACCCGGGCCCCCTCGCCGGCGGCCAGCGCGGGCAGGTTCTCGATAGCGGGCGTCGGGATGGCCGGGGGCAGGAAGAGCTGGTCGCGCAGGCGGCGGATGTTGTTGCGGATCGGCACCAGCACCTGCCGCCCATCGGGCGTGGTCTCCGTGTAGACGTAGTTGTAGTCGACAACATGGGAGGCGATGCTTTCGCGCGGGATCTCCTGCAGGAGCAGGGCAAGCTGGATCGCCTCTTCGAGGGACATGTTGGTGCGCACGTTGCGCTGGAACGTTTGCCACAGGCGCGGCGCCTGGGCCAATAGCTGGGGGATCATGTTGAGGCGGAGCATCCGGTCGCGCACCGCCAGAACCACCTGTTGCTGGCGGGCGGCGCGATCGACGTCGCCGCCGGGGGTGGCCCGGGTGCGGGCAAACTTGAGCGCCTCCTGGCCGTCGAGGTGGTGTTCGCCTGCCGGCATATAAAACGGGTCGTAGCCGTAGCACCGGTCGGGATAGGCGTCGTCCTCAATATCCTGGTCGTTGACCACTTCGATGCCGCCAAGCAGGTCGACGAGTTCTACGAAGGCATCGAAGTTAACCGTCAGGTAAAAGTCGATGTCGATGCCCAGCGTCCCCTCGACGGTCTCCACAGCCAGGGCCGGCCCGCCGCCCGGATAGTTGTGGACTTCGCCCAGGTAGTGGGCCTGGTTGATGCGATCGACCTCGAAGCCCGGGACGTCGACCCACAGATCCCGCGGCAGTGACAGGGCCGCCGCCGACAGCCCCACAGGGTCTGCAGTCAGGACCATCATCGTGTCGGTGCGGGTCGGGCCCTCCTCGTCGCACCGCTGATCGATGCCCAGCAGGAGCAGGGTCACCCGATCCTGGCCCGTCCAGCGCACGATCTCCTCCGGGGCGACGACGGGGATCGTGCTGTCGCCGCCGCTCGTCAACGGGGGAGGCAACTCGCCGGCCGGCGTCGTCGGGACGGCCGGGCTGTCCGGGAACTCGGGCTGGATCATCTCCCAATCAGACGCCATCTGCCGCGCGGTGCGGAAGAGCCACGTGGCGGCGGCGCCCAGCACCAACAGGAGGACCACGGCCAGCAGGCCGAAGCTCCAGAGCGGCAGACGAATTCGGGATGGCTCTCGTCGTTCTGGTTTGGTGGTCATGCCCATCTCATCGTCAGGCGTCGCCGGCGCGCCAGGCGCCCGCACGGAGTGGGTGGCTGCCCCAGGCTGCGCCCGACCGCCCGTCTCCGGAGGGTCGCAAACCCAGGTAGTATAAACAGGCGATCTATGCTTGACAAGCCGCCAACCCGTTGACTACAATGGTCGGACCGTGCTGGAACGCGAGCGCGGTAGGCGAATGCGCCTACGGTGGCCAGACCGGCCACCAGGACCGGGACGAGTAACCGTCGCCCCCGCCCCAGAGAGTGAGGGCCCGTGGCTGAAAGCCATCACGGCGACGACGGCGGCGAAAACCCCCCGGGAGCGGGTGGTGGAACGGAGGGTTGTTCGATAGTTTGTTGGTTTGATAGTTTGTTAGTTTGATTGTTTGTTGGTTTGGTGGTCTTGTTATCTGGCCCACCAACCAACTAACCAACTAGCCAACCAACTAACCGACTAACCAACCAGCTAACCAGCTAACCAACGAACCAACCATCCAACTAAACCACCCCGGCATGCCCCGTTATCGGCAGACCCATGAGGCCTCGCGAGAGGTGAAGTTGGGTGGAACCACGTTGGCCATGAGCGCCATCGTCCCAACCAGGACGGTGGCGTTTTTGTTGTTCCGCGTGGCATCATCCGTGGAGGAGAGATATGTCTGAGCAAGTGAAGGTCGCCTACGAGGAGTCGCCGCTCTATCGGCTGCGTCACTCGGCGGCGCATGTCATGGCGGAGGCGGTGCTCGAGCGCTTTCCGCAGGCCAAGCTGGCCATCGGCCCGCCCATCGAGGACGGATTCTATTACGACTTCGATCTGGGCCACGACGAGCAGGGCAAGCCGATCTCCTTCTCCC
>JBFGLK010000515.1:0-3364 GCA_041576195.1 Promineifilaceae bacterium (SeqCode) | reverse complement strand
TGGCGAGGTCGGCCACGTCGGCCAGGAAGCGGTCGTCGGCCGGGACCGACTCGCCGGCGTCCACGCGGGCGACAAACGCCTCCCAGGCCTCCCGCTCGATGCGCTTTGCCTCGCGAGCAGCCAGCGCCTCGGCCACTTCTTCGGCGGTACAGGCGCTGACGGCGACGAGGTCTCCGCGGAAGTAGAGCGCGTCGTCCACTAGCTGCCATGCCGCCCAGGCGGTGGCCGGACGGTAGTCGCCATAGACCAGGTCGGCGAGCTCGGGGAGGGTCGTTGTCTGGCCCCTGAGGAGCTCCCAGGCGACCTTGACCTCGCCCTCCTGTGGCGTGAGCTCTTCCAGCCCGGCGATCGGCCCCGGATGCAGCAGCCCCACGTCTTTCGGCCGCACGCTGATGGCGTCCCCCTGCTGTGTGACGATCGTGAGCTTCTTGCGGTCGACGCTGGCGACGCGGGCGGGCCGGCCTTTGTAGAGGACGAGACTACTGACCTGGATGTGGCTCTTGGCCATCAGGGAAGGCACCTCCGTGGCATTGATACCCTATTGCGATGCCGGTCGCAAGGGCGCGCACGAGATCTGAAGACCCCGCAGATCTGACAAACCTGCGGGGTCTACGGACCTCGCCGTACCGATCGTGGCGCCCACCGGAACGGCCTGCCATAGGCAATTGTACTGCGTTTGGCGCGGACGGTCGGGGAGTCTCCTGGGCAAGCTCCTAGCAGATGCGAGGGAGCATCTCGCCTGTGAGCATGTCGACGACACGCGTCGTGCCCAGGCCGGTGCGCAGGAGGACGCGGCCGACCGGCTCCGCTTCGACCCGGCCAATGACCACCGCCTCTTCGCCATACGGCGTGGCGCGCATGGCGGCCAGCACCGCGTCGACGGCCTCGGGCGCGACGCAGGCCAGCAGCCTGCCCTCGTTGGCGATGTAGAGCGGATCGAAGCCCAACAGCTCGCTGGCGGCGGCGACGGCGGCGCGGATGGGTAAGGCGCCCTCATCGAGGACGATGCCGGCAGCGGACTGCCGGGCGATCTCATTCAGCGACGTCGCCACGCCGCCGCGCGTTGGATCGCGCAAGACGTGCACGGCGGGAGAAGCGTCCAGCATGGCCGCGACCACGTGGTTCAAGGGCGCCACGTCGCTGGCGACGTCGGCGGCAAAGCCCAGCTCGCCCCGGGCCGCCAGGACGGCGATGCCATGATCGCCGATTGGGCCGGAGACCAGGACGGCGTCACCGGGCCGGGCGTTGGCGCCCCCGATGTCCACGCCGGGCCGGACGGCGCCGACGCCGGTCGTGCTGATGTAGAGGCCATCCGCCTTGCCCCGTTCCACGACCTTGGTGTCCCCGGCGACGATGTGAACCCCGGCCTCATGCGCGGCGGCTTGCATGGAGAGGACGACCTGCTCGAGGAGGCCGATCTCCAGACCTTCCTCCAGGATGAATGATGCCGTCAGGTAGAGGGGCCGTGCGCCGAGCATGGCGACGTCGTTGACCGTGCCGCAGACGGCCAGGCGGCCAATGTCGCCGCCCGGAAAGAAGAGCGGCCAGACGACGTGTGCGTCGGTGCTGATGGCCAGCCGGTCAACGGGACCGGGCGCGACGACCCCTGCGTCGTTGCCGGCACGCAATGCCGCGTTGTCGAATGGCGGCAGGAAGCGGGCGGCGATCAAGTCGTGGCTGAGACGGCCGCCGCTGCCATGGCCGAGGATGATCGTACCCCGATCCCGAATGGGGACCGGACACATGACGCTTTCAATCAGGGGTGGCAGGTCCGACATACGCAGTAAGGAAGGGCTAATCGGCGGCAACAGGCGCGCGGCGATAGCGATAGTAGGCGGCGCACGCGCCTTCGCCGGAGACCATCGTCGCCCCGAGCGGGTGCGTTGGTGTGCATGGGTTGCCGAACGCAGGGCAGGCGTCCGGCTTCTTCAGGCCCTGCAAGATCTCGCCAGATATACAGATGGGTGACTCTTGGGGCCGGATGTCCGATACGGGAAAGCGGGCCTCGGCGTCGAAGGCGGCCAGCTCCGGCCGGAGGCGCCAGCCGCTGGCGGGGATGGTGCCGATACCGCGCCACTGGCGGTCACATGTCTCGAAGACGCGGGCGATGACCTCCTGTGCCGGCACGTTGCCCTCCCTGGTCACGGCCCGGGCGTAGGCGTTGTCGACCCCCACCTCACCGGCCTCGAGGCGCCGCACGGCGGTCCGCAGGCCCTGAAGGATGTCGACCGGTTCGAAGCCGGTGACGACGATGGGCACCCGATAGGTCTCGGCCAGCGGTGGATACTCGTGGTAGCCCATCACCGCGCAGACGTGGCCGGCGGCCAGGAAGCCCTGGACGCGGTTGGCAGGCGAGCCCAGAATCGCCCGGATCGCCGGGGGTACCCGGACATGGGATACGAGCACGCTGAAGTTGGCCAGGCCGCGATCGATGGCTTGCACTACGCTCATGGCGTTGGCGGGCGCCGTCGTCTCGAAGCCGATAGCGAAGAAGACGACCTGCCGGTCGGGATGACGCTCGGCCAGGGCGACAGCGTCGAGGGGTGAGTAGACAACGCGCACGTCCCCGCCGGCGGCGCGCACCGAGAATAGGTCGCGACCGGATCCGGGTACACGGAGCATGTCTCCGTAGGACGTGAAGATGACCTCCGGCCGGGCGGCGATCGCCAGCGCCTTGTCGATCTGCTCCAGCGGCGTGACGCAGACGGGGCAACCGGGCCCGTGAACGAGCTCGATTTCCGGCGGCAAGAGCTGATCGATGCCGTAGCGCATGATGGCGTGCGTCTGGCCGCCGCAGATCTCCATGATGACCCACGGACGCGTGACCGTCCGGCGCAGCTCGGCGAGCGTCCGGCGCACTAGAGCGGCCTGTCGGAATTCGTCGACGTATTTCATTGGGGCTCTGTCGCTTCCGGATCAGGACCCAGCTCTTCGTCCAGGTCGGCGATCTGGCGCAGGAGCTCGAGCGTGGCCTCGGCTTCCGCTTCGCTCAGGCGGCTGATGGCAAAGCCCACGTGAACGACGGCGTAGTCGCCGATGTCCGCTTCCGGCACATAGGCCAGGCACGCTTCGCGGGTGACACCGCCGAAGTCGATGGTGCCCATGCGCAGGTTGCCCGACTCGTAGACGGCGATGATCTTACCGGGAACGCCGAGGCACATCAGGTTCTCTCCATGCGATAGCGAGCCACCGTCGCCTGGCCAAGGGCCAGGCCGCCGTCGTTGGCCGGCACCGCCTCGTGGATGGTGACGGCAAAGCCGTCGTCACTTAGGAGCGGCAGCGTCAGGCCGAGCAGCCATGTATTCTGCCAGACACCGCCGCTGAGGACCACCCGGCGCAGGCCGTGCGCCGCGCGCAGGCGGCT
>JBFGLK010000514.1:0-3365 GCA_041576195.1 Promineifilaceae bacterium (SeqCode) | reverse complement strand
GTGGACGTACGGGCCGGCGCAGTCGGTGTCACGCTCGGGTTCGCGGGCGCATTGCCCACGGCGCCGACCGCCGGAGCCGGCGCGTCGCGATCACACGCAGCCTGTAGCAGCAAGGCGAGCATGGCGAGCGCCAGCATCAGGTGGCGAATGATGGGAGAAGGCAAGTGGGCAGCGTGGTCCATGACACGGGCGAGCGTTCGTCTGGCGTCCGCGGACGCTTGTCAGTATAGTATGCCCTGTTTTTGCGCGGAGGGTACTCACCTGAAATGGCTCTCATGTCGAACGCCGCCGAGATGGCGGTAGGCGACCGGCCGGCGTTCAGGGCCCGCCGCCCCGATCTGGACAAACGGTCTGGCGTCATAAAGCCGAGGCAATGCCGATAGAAGGGCACTGCCTCGCTCTTTGTGTACGGCGTGGGCACCGATGGCCCCGCCGGTGCGCGGTCGACAAACAAGGCGCGGCTGGCCGGTGGAGAGAACACGCATGTTCAAGAGCTACATCAACCCGATCGAGCGCGAGGAAGCGCGGCGCAGCCTGCCCCGGCTCCTTTTTGAAGGGCTGCTCATGGGGGGCACGGGACTGGGCGTGCTCGCCCTGATCTTCGAAATCGCCGCCGATGCCTTCAGTGTGGCCGCCTACCAGACGTTGCTGGCGATTCACGGCGCCGGCGGCTACCACAACATCGCCATTCTGGCCTTCATCGTGCTGTCCGCTCTGCTGTTTCTGGGCATCGTGCCGGCATACCAGGCCGGTGCCTACCTGCGGCCCAACGCCGGGGGAAGCGGGCCCCTGGTAGAGGCGATTGGGCCGCCGCGCCTGCGCTGGCTCTCCTGGGTGGGCACCAGCCTCTTCTTCTTGGATGCGATTCTCACCATCATCATTAGCTCGATATCGGCCTCGGATGTTACCATGCTCATCCTGCCCGAGCTGGCGCAATATCGCATCTTGCTGGCGGAGCTCTTCGCGTTCTTCATCATGGCCGTCCTGGTGGCTATCGGCCCCAAACGGGCGGTGCCCCTCTTCCTCATCGGCGGCGGCGCGTTTACCCTGTTTACGCTGGTCGCCCTGAGCATCGTCGGCGTGACGGCCGCCACCAATCCGGAGTGGGCCTTCTTGACGACCGGCATCGTCAGTCGCCTGGAGGCCAACGGCGTCGTCGAGCACGTGGTGCGGGCGCAGCAGGATCTGGCGTCCATTGGCACGGTCCTCTTCTTCCAGCTCTTTCTGCGGTCGATGTCCAGCGCCATGCTGGGCTTCTCCGGCTACGAGGTGATCCCGGCGAGTGGCAAGCACGCCGCTCGTCCCAAGTGGAAGGTCATCAACACCGCGCTGACCCTGGCGGCCATCTTCCTGATCGGGACGGGGATGGTTCAGCTTTACGCGGCGCAGCGCTGGGAGATCCCGGCCACCGAAGGCTATAGCACGCTGCTGATCGAGTACGAGATCATTTCCGCCCAGACGCTGGGTCGTGGCATCACCCCGGATGACGTCGTCGTGACGTCGGCCGATCGGCGCGACGCCGCCGAGCTCGTAGCCCTGCAGCCGGCGTTTCGGGCCGCCGACGAGCTGGAAGGGGACGAGCCGGTCGACGAACTCCTCCTCCCGGCAGTACCCCGCGCGGAGGCCATCGAGGCGTTGGCCCACGAAATCGCCTTCAATCGGGCGCTGAGCGAGGCGACTGAGGGCACCGCCGGCGCTGGTTTCCTCATCGTTGCCGGCACGCTCCTGGCCATCATCCTCTTGTTGGCCCAGGGCGGCGGCTACATCGGGGGCGCCGCCGTCGCCGCCACGGCGGCCCGCCTCGGTCGGCTGCCGGCCATATTCAACGAAGATCGGATCGGCGTGCTGGTCATCTGGCTCATCTCGGCCATTCTCATCCCGATCATTCGCGAAGTGGTCGTGGTGGAGTCATATTATGCGTTTGGCTTCGTCAGCGCCTTTGCCATCACCAGCACAACCGTCTTCCTCGTGCGCCGGGAGGCGCTGAGCGAGCGGGGTATCGAACCCGAATCCGCCGAGGCGCGCTCGCTGCGGTTCGCCGGACTCCGGGGCATGATCGCCAGCTATGCCATGCTTATCATCCTGGTGACCCAGAAGACCGACGCATTGCCCGCCATTGTGCTGGCGGGCGTGGCCATCACTGCGTTCCAGGTCTTCATCTCCAATGGCGGACTCCGGCGCTCTCCGGCAAAGGTCGCCCCGCCGGCCATTCCGCCGGGAACTCGCCGGCCCGCCTATCAGCTCGGCCTGCAGCGAGCCCACGACCAGGCGCGACAACGCGGCATCGTCGACGCCGTGGAAGCGCTCATCCTCGACGGATCCTTCGCCAAATTCAACGTCGGCCCCGATCGAATCCGGCGGCTGGTCTGCTACCTGTATAACGTCGATCCCATGTTGTTCGAGCACAACGGCGCGCATGGCGACGAGGAGCGCATCGAGGAGCCGAATCCCGGCTTGCAAGAGACTTACCGGCGCGCCTTCTCTCGACGGGATCGGCTGCTACGTCGCGTGGAGGACTACTCTCACTTCGGCATCTTCATGTTCATTCACAACTACCATCTGAACTGGGCGGACCCGGAGCACGGTCGGGACGCATCAGACGTACAACAGGCGATGCTGGACATTCTCTTCCCGATGACGCCCCATGACGTCATCTGGGAGGAGTATCGGGCCTTTAAGCCGCGCCATCTGCCGGAGCCAATCTGGCAGTTCAGCCGTCAACGCTATCTCTGGGCCAAGGACCAATGGCCCAATCTTAGCGACCGGATCACGACGATCTGGACGTTGCAGGACTTTGGCCTGCTGCCGCCCGATATTGACGTCAGTATGGTGATTTCTGTGGCCGGTGGGCGTCAATACAAGACCGTCAAGATCCCGGCCCGCCACCGGTCAGAGGGACCGGTCGCCCCCAGGCCCGATGCGTCGACCGAGGGGTAGCCGGCGCTCGGTCGCGGTCAGTCGGCCGGCAGCCAGACAGTGAAGGTCGTGCCTCTGCCGGGAATGCCGGCACTGGCGACGTCGATGTGGCCACCATGACGCCGCACGATCTCGCGCGCGATCGCCAGGCCAATGCCGGTGCCGGACACGCCGCGCTGACGCGCCGCCTCCCCACGGAAGAATCGCTCAAACAACCGCGCCTGGTCCGCCGGCGTGATGCCCAACCCCGTGTCCTGAACAGACAGCGTGCAGCCGGGCCGCGCGTTGACCTCTAACGCGTCGATCCGCACCGTGATCGTCCCCCCGGCTTCCGTATAATTCACGGCGTTCGTGAACAGGATATTGACGACGCGCTCCAGCATATTCGGGTCGCCGGCAATCAGTCCCGCCGCGACCGGCTCGTAGTTGATCTCCAGGCCCGCATCGGC
>JBFGLK010000513.1:0-3377 GCA_041576195.1 Promineifilaceae bacterium (SeqCode) | reverse complement strand
GGTGTGGCCGGCGAGGGGCGGCTGCCCCAGCAGGCGGCGCAGGTTTTCGGCGAAGACGGCGATGGCGTGGCTTTCGGCCGACTCGGTGAGCGTGCGGCGGATGTCCCGCTCGATGGCCGGCAGCAGCAGGCGACCGGCCGCGTCGTCGATGGCCAGCGCGAGCTGCTCGGCCAGCGGCGAGCGCCGATCGGGGCGGAAGTAGTCCCCGATGGCCCCGTGCCAATCCCGCTCGGGCACGATAACGCTCACCCGCAGCACGCCTTCCGCCTCACCCCGGTTGAGGGCCAGGATCTGGTGGGGGCGGAGGCGCGACAGCCGGGCTTCAAAAGCATAATAGAGGCGATAGACCGTCCGCTCGTCGGGGACGGGCTCGCCCCCTTTCACCATCCGGCTCGCCTGCAGCGTGCCCCACTTGAGACCGCGGGCTCGCGCCGCGCCGCGGACGTCCGCGTGGTCGCTGATCGTCTCGGCGACGATGTCGCGCGCCCCGGCCCAGGCGGCCTCCGCGTCGGGCACGACGTCGCTCAGATAGGGCCTGACCAGGTCGGCCAGGGGTGCCGGCTTACGCGGCTGGGCCAGAATGAGCGCGGCCAGGGGCTCCAGCCCTTTCTCTCGAGCCATGCCGGCCCGCGTGCGACGCTTCGGCTTGTAGGGCTGGTAGAGGTCTTCGAGCTCGGTCTGGGTCGTCGCCGCCCGGATGCGCCGCTCGAGCTCGGGCGTCAGCTGTTCCTGGCCGGCGATGGTCTCCAGGACCGTCTGGCGCCGGCGCTCCAGCGCGCGCAGGCTCTCGGCCAGGGCGCCGATCTGGCGCAGCTGCGTCTCGTCGAGGCCGCCCGTCGCCTCCTGGCGATAGCGGGCCACAAACGGCAGGGTGTTGCCGGCATCCAGGAGCGCCAGGGCGGCGCCGACCTGGGCCGGCTTCAGCGCCAGGCTGTGAGCGATTGGACCGGCGAGATCCATGGGCTCAGGTTTTCGTCTCGCGGGGCGGCAGCGTCCGCGTGGCGCAGCGGACGGCGTACACGTTGGTCAGGGCGGACATCTGGTGCAGGATGCGCACCTGGAGGCGCGGGCTGCTGACGGCCAGCTCGAAGATCAGGTGTTTGATCAGCCCTTCGCGCGGCATCTCCAGGTGTTGGATGTTGATCCGTTCTACCAGCATCAGCTCGGTGATCTCGTGCAGCAGGCCAACGCGGTCGTGGGCGTCTACCTCGATCGTCACCACATGGACCTCGCTCGCCTCCTCGTCCGCCCAATCGAGCTTGAGCGTGCGGCCGCCGAGCGGGTCCATGCGCAGCTTGTGGCAGTTGGTACGGTGAACCGTCACCCGGTCATCCGCGCGGAGGAAGCCGATGATCCGGGAGCCTGGCTGGGGCCGGCAGGCGCGGCACAGGCGCAGCGCGTGCCCTTCGGCGTGGGCGATGAGGTAGGTTTCGCCATCGGGGGAACGCACTTCGGTGCCCATTCGCGTGGCCGGCCAGCTGTCCCAGAGCAAGGCGGCCACGCGGGTGGCCAGCTCGGTCGGCAGCATTTCGGCCCGCCCCAGGGCGCGGTAGAGCGGCTCGGTGTGGTCGAAGCCCAGGTGGGCGGCGATGTCCGCGTGCGGGTAGTCGGGCAGGCCGAGCATGCGCAGCTCGTCGGAGAGGAGGCGCTTGCCCTCGATCAGGACGGTCGCTGCCGGCAGTTTCTTGAACCAGCGCCGCACCTTCGACTTGGCCCGGCTGGTGGCCAGGTAGCCCAGGTCCTCGTCGAGCCACAGGCGCTGCGGCGGCTGGCCCCGCTTCTTCTCGATGCGCACGCTGGCGCCGCCGGGGAGCGGCCGGTTGAGCGGGCGGCGCACGCCGTTGACGATGGCGATGTGCGTCTGATGGCCGACCTCGGTGTGGATGGCGTAGGCGAAGTCGATCGGGGTGGCGCCCTTGCTCAGCTCCTTGAGCTCGCCCTGCGGCGTGTAGACCCGGATCTGGTCCCGCAGGACGTCTTCCATGACCCCCTGCACGCCAAAGCCGGGGTCATTCGGCTCCAGGCTGATGTTCTCCCGGATGTTGGCCAGAAAGGCGCGGACCAGGCGATCGGAGCGCTCGGACCAGAGGGGCGAGCCGTGGTAGAGCCAGCGGGCCAGGACCCCGATCTCCGACGTCTTGTCCATCTCCACCGTGCGCAGCCGGATCTTGAGGTGCCGGCCCGAGCCGTGGACCACGGTCGTATGCAGAGAACGGTACATGTTGTCCCGCGGCACGGCGATGTAGTCGTCGAACTGGTGCGGCACCGGGGGCCAGATGCGGTGCAGGCAGCCCATCGCGGTATAGCAGTCGAGATCGTGCTCGAGCAAGATCACCAGGCGCAGGGCGTCGTCGATGTCTTCGTAGCTGGCGCCGTTGCTCTTCAGGTCGCGGTAGATCGAGTAGACCTGGCGCGGGCTATAGATGACGTCCAGGGCGCGGATGCCTTCCGACGCCAGGCGATCAAGGATCTGGGCGCGGACGTCGTCGAGCTGGGCCTCGTGCTGCTGGGCGAGCTGGTCAAGGCGCTCTTCTATCTGGCGATAGGCGCGGCTGTCGACCACCCTGAGGGAGAGCGACTCGAGCTCGTTCTTGATGTGCCACATGCCGAGGCGATTGGCCATCGGCGCGTAGACGGCGAGCGTTTCGCGCGCCTTTTGTTGTTGCTTGTGCGGCGGCAGCGCCCGGATCGTGCGCATGTTGTGCAGGCGGTCGAAGATCTTGACCAGCACGACGCGCACGTCGTCGGCCGTGAAGCCGAACAGCTTGTGGAGGCTGCCCTCTTGCACCTGCCGGGTGGTCATGGCCTGGCCCTGGGCCTCGCCCCCCTGGGCTACGGCGACGGAGACGTCCTTCAGTTTCGTCACCCCGTCGACGAGCTGGCGCACGTCGGGGCCGAAGGCCTGGCCGATCTCGTCGATGCTGACGCGGGTGTCTTCGGCGACGTCGTGGAGCAGGGCGGCGATCAGGGCCGGGGCGTCGAGGCGGTATTCGGTCAGGTAGTAGGCGACGGTGAGCGGGTGGGTGAAGTAGGGCTCGCCAGACTTGCGCACGGCGTTGCCGTGCTCGCGCCGGGCGAGTTCGAACGCCTCGCGGACCCAGATTTGATCGGCCTCGGAGAGGTAGTCGCAAATACGCGCGAAAAAAAGCTCCCCATCGACGGGAAGGAATAGCGGGGGGGCCCCATTGGCGCGACGGTCATCGGTCGTCAAGACGGTCATAGCGACTCAGGCCGGCGCCGGCGGCGGGATGCCGGCAGGTCTGGGTATTCTACACGCGTCGCGTCATGCCGGCACACGGAGAGTGCGGATTGCGGAAGGCGGATTGTGGAATGCCGATCGCCGGCCCCCGATCCCTGACCGCCCGACCCGTGGGCGC
>JBFGLK010000512.1:0-3378 GCA_041576195.1 Promineifilaceae bacterium (SeqCode) | reverse complement strand
CGTTGTTCTGGCCACGCAGCGGGTTCAGGCCGGTGCCGGAGCGGCCGATCTGGCCTGTGAGCAGGGCCAGGTTGGACAGGGCCTTGACGTTGTCGGTGCCGGTCGTGTGCTGGGTGATGCCCATGGCCCAAAAGATGGCGGCGGCCCGGGCCCTGGCAAAGAGACGGGCGGCGCGGACCAGGTCCGCTGCCGGCACGCCGGCGATCGCCGCCGCCCGCTCCGGGGTCCAGTCGGCCACGAACTGGGCGAGCGCCTCATATCCTTCGGTGCGCGCGGCCACAAACGCCTCGTCAACCAGCCCCTCGGCGATGATGACGTGGGCCATGGCGTTGAAGACGGCCACGTCGCTGCCCGGCCGGTGGCGGAGGTGCAGGTGGGCGAAGTCGGCTAGCTCGATCTGGCGCGGGTCGACCAGGATCAGGCGGGCGCCGCGCTGGCGCACGGCCCGTTTCATCTGCAAGCTCAAGACCGGGTGCGCCTCAGTCGTGTTGGACCCGGTGACCAGGAGGACGTCGGCCTCTGGGATGTCCCGGATGCTGTTGGTCATGGCGCCGGAGCCGAGGGTGGTGGCCAGACCGGCCACGCTGCTGCTGTGTCAGAGTCGGGCGCAGTGGTCGACGTTGTTCGTGCCGACGACTCCCCGCGCCAGCTTCTGCATCAGGTAGTTCTCTTCGTTGGTGCACTTGGCTGAGGTGAGAAAGGCCAGGCTGTCCGGCCCGTGGCGATCGCGCAGATCGCGCAGGTTGCCGGCGATGAACGCCAGCGCCTCATCCCAGGTGGCCGGGCGAAAGGGGGAGCCGCGGCCGCCGCGGCGCAGCAGGGGGGCGCACAGCCGATCCGGAGCGTGGATGAAGTCGTAGCCGAAGCGCCCTTTGACGCAGAGCATGCCCCGGTTGACCTCGTTGTCGAAACGGCCGTCGACGCGGTAGATCATCCCCTGGGCCACGTGGAGATCGATCTGGCAACCCACGCCGCAATAGGGGCAGGTGGACTGGACGACAGTGTCGGGCCGGATCATGTGGACTCCCTGGCAAACGCCGCTCAATGCGCCACACGGGCGGGCCGGCTGCCCGCCTTTCCTAGAGTATAGAGGGGCCGATCGGACGCCGTTAGTGACAGAAGGCAGCCCTTTGGGGAGACGAACGTCATCCCTGGACCTACTGACAAATGTCACAAGTGGAACGTGATCAATGTCACTGGTTTTGTGGTTACGGCGCCCTTATTCTAATATGCAGAAGGGTATCCTCACTCTTCGTGGAGCAGAGTTATTAGGCAGCACGGCAGATGGGGGCGGGGGCCCCGGGGGAAGAAAGAGGCTCAAAGGTGATACTTTGGGTCTTTTTTACCGAGGAAACGGCCAGCGGTTGGTAGGAATCCAGCCGCTGGCCTCGTTTGTTGTGGGGCGACGGGCGAGGGATCAGACGTAGCCAGGTCCGTAGGACGTGACGACGCGGAGGTAATTGGCGCGTTCAAAGGCGGCGGGCGCCGCGTAACTCGCCTGGCTCAGGCTGCCGCGGAAGCTGTCCAGCGACTCATAGCCGTTGTCTACCAGCCAGATCCCCAGCTCGCCCAGGATCTCCGAGATGCGCTGCACCCCGTTTTTCAGGAGCTCGGAGGCCATCGTGACGACGGTGGCGCCCGCGGCCAGACCTTTCAGGACATCGGCGCTGGTGTGTACGCCGCCGCTGAGGGCCAGGTCGGCGTCGATGCGGCCGTAGAGGATAGCCACCCAGCGGAGCGGCAGCAGCAGCTCTTCGGACGTGCTCAGGCTGAGGTGGGGCATGACCGCCTTCTTCTCCAGATCGATATCGGGCTGGTAGAAGCGGTTGAATAGCACGAGGCCATTGGCACCTTCCTCGACGAGCCGGCCGGCCATGTTGGCCAGCGCGCTGAAGAACGGGCTGAGCTTGACGGCGACGGGGATGCTGACGGTCTGGCGGACGTCGCGCATGACGCCGAGAACCATCTCTTCGATCTCCGCGCCAGTGTGGCGCGGGCTGGTCGGCAGGTAGTAGACGTTCAACTCCAGGGCATCCGCGCCGGCTTCTTCGATCTCGCGGGCATACTGGATCCAGCCACCGCTGGAGACGCCGTTGAGGCTGGCGATGATCGGGATCGAGACGGCCTCTTTGGCCAGCTGGATGTGGCGCAGGTAGGCCTCTGGGCTGGCGTCGCGGTAGGTGGGCGGCTTGGGGTAGTAGGAACGGGCTTCGGCCTGGCTGCCCCCTTCTTCCACCAGAAAGGGATCGACGGCGCCGCTCTCGCGCATGATGTCTTCCTCGAAGAGGGACTGCAGGACGATGGCCCCGGCCCCGGCGTCTTCGAGGCGGCGCAACGTGCTGATGTGGCGGGAGAGGGGCGACGATGCCGGCACAATCGGGTTGCGCAGCTCCAGGCCAAGATAGGTGGTAGCCAGTTCCATGAAACGAAACTCCTTCAGCGTGGTAGTAGCCCGGGCCTGGAAAAGGCGACACGACGCGCGGCGACGGTCGTGCCGGCGGGACTTCCTCAGTATGCCGCAGCCGGGGACCGAATTATAGTGATAACCGGCCGGGAATGCAGCGTCAAATGTCATGACCCGGTGGCCGGGCCAAGTATACATCAGGCCGGAGCGATGACACATTTTCGGGGAGCGGGGCGGGGAGACAACCGGAGAGCGGAGGACGCGGGCCGGCGCGGATCAAGACAGTACACCTGTCTATAGACGTGGGGGGGCGCGGCTGCTAGTCTGGGTGGGAGGTCTCGCGGACCGGCGCGGTCCGGCGCCAGGGCAGGTGGCCCGCCCGCCGCTTTGCCGCCATACTTGGGCCCATGTCACGCGAGAATCGCCGGCGCGCGATGCGGCGGCAGGTGGAGCGATTGGAGCGGCGCGCGGCTGCGCTTGGCCGGCTGAGCCAGCGTTTCGCCTGGGCCCGCCTGGTGGCCTTTTTCGGGGGCCTGCTGTTGACGGGCGCGGTGTTCGAGGGCGCCGGCGGCTGGCCGGCCGGCCTGGTGGCCGGTGGCCTGGCGCTGGCCCTGGCCCTGGCCCTGTTCGCCGGCATCGTGCGCCGGCATCGGCGCGTCGACGATCAGATCGCCCGCTACCATCTCTGGGCCGCGCTGCGCCGCGCCTGCCTGGCCCGCATGGACCGGGAGTGGGCGGCCATCCCCCCTGCCGCCGCCCTGGCGCCCGATCCGGGCCACCCGTTCGAGGTGGATCTGGACCTGGTCGGGCCGGCGTCATTGCACCGCCTGCTGGACACCTGCGCTTCGCACGGCGGCAGCCAGCGCCTGCGCGCCTGGCTGGCCGCGCCTGTGCCGGATGTCGCCCAGACGATCCACCGGCAGCAGGCGACGCGGGAGCTCGGGCCGGCGCGCCGTTTCCGCGAGCGGCTCTGG
>JBFGLK010000511.1:0-3380 GCA_041576195.1 Promineifilaceae bacterium (SeqCode) | reverse complement strand
CCCCCTCACCGCCTCACTCCCTCACTGCTCTCCGCGGGGCTCGTTACCCGCGAAACGCCCGGACGGCGCGGACGACGAGCCACCCGGCCAGGGCCACGGCGCCGAGCTCGACCGCCACGGCGGCGAGGGCGATGGCCCAGCGCCGGCGCAAGAGCGACTGGCGCTGCTCGGGGTCATTGGTGTGGGGAAAGGGCCGATCCGGCACGGGCACGTCGAGGAAGCGGCAGAGAGGCTCCCAGCCCTCGCGCACGCTGTAGACCAGGAGGCGGTCTGCCGGCACCGTCGCCTTAACCGCCTCGATGTGCTGCTCGTACACCGCCAGGGCGTGTGCCTTGTCGGCGAAGCGGCCGTGGAACGTGCCTTCCCACACCACCCGATCGAGCACGGCGAACATCTGCCGCACCGGGGGCAGCGGCCACAGTGCCCAGCGCGGGATGCCGTCGCTCTCCGTCTTGATGGTGTTGGTCATGCTCCGATGCCAGCGCTCCGGGTCACGCACGGTGAGCAGCACCCGGGCCTCCGGGTAGGCGGCCATCAACTCGCGGTAGAAGTAGGCGCCGGGCCAGTCAACGATCGACGCGTAGCCGTCGAACAGACGATCCCAGTCGACCGGCTTGCCGGCATAGGCGTCCAGCCAGATACGGGCGTGGCCGGAGTGGGCGATCATCTCCCGCATGTGGTAACAACGGCCGAAACCCAGCTCCTCCAACACCTGCTTGATGGACGTGGTCCCGGTCCGGCCGAAGCCGGCCCCAATGATATGCAGTGGCATGGCACACTCCTTGCCGACCGATCTGAACGCGACTGCCTGGATCCCCCGCGCCGCCGGGATCAGGGCGCTGTGTTTCTTCAGACCCCCGCAGGTGTGGCAGACCTGCGGGGCTTGAGACGTCCTCTAGCGTACGCCAACCGCGGCGGGCGCGCCATAGGCGTTTATCGCCGAATTAGCCGACCACGCCCGCTGGGCGCTGGGCGATGATCTCAAAGGTGTGCCAGTGCTTCGGCCCGGCGCCGGAGGGGCCATCGTGCTCGATCTCGCGCTGATGAACCACCGTCAGGCCCGCCAGCAGCGCCGGCAACGCCTCGGCCCGCTGAAAGGTCATGCCGGCATGGCCGGCCCAGCCGTCGCGGTCCCCGAACAGGTGGACGGCCAGGACGCCGGCGGGCCGCAGAGCGGCCACCAGGCGCGGCCAGAGGGTGGCGAACGCCTCCGGCGGGCAAAACGGTAGGCTGAAGCCGGCGAAGATCAGATCGGCGGGCGGCAAGGCCAGATCGGCGAAGGACGCCAGGCGCGCCGCTAACCGACCGCGATCCGCTGCCGGCACGCGCTCGCACAGGAGGGCGATGGCCTCCGGCTCGCCGTCGACGGCCAGGACACGCCAGCCCCGGTCGAGCAGAAACAACGTCTCCGTGCCGTCGCCGCAACCCAGGTCGATGGCCAGCCGCCCTCCGGCGGCCTCGGGAAAGAGCGAAAGCGCCGCCTGCAGCAACGGGCGCGGGCCGCGCCCCGCGATCGCCCGGTAGTAATCGGGCCAGTGGACGTCGTCAGGCAGGGCCATCGCCGCCGGCCGCCTCGCGGCGCAGGAACTGCTGCTCGTAGAGCTGGCGATAGAGCCCGCCCGCGGCGAGGAGCGCCTCGTGCCGGCCCCGGGCAGTGATGCGTCCCCCTTCCATGACGCAGATGACATCGGCGTGCCGCACCGTGCTCAGCCGGTGGGCGATGACGATGCTCGTGCGCTCCCGCAGCAGGCGCTCCAACGCCTCCTGGATCAGCGCCTCCGTCACCGTGTCCACGCTGGCAGTGGCCTCGTCCAGGATGAGGATGCGCGGGTCGGCCAGGACCGCCCGGGCGATGCAGATGAGCTGGCGCTGGCCGACTGACAGGTTGACCCCGCCTTCGAGAATGGGCGTGTCGTACCCTTGCGGCAGGCGGCGGATGAAACCGTCGGCGTTGGCCAGGGCCGCCGCCGCTTCGACGTCCTCGGGCCCGGCCTCCGGGTGGCCAAAGCGGATGTTGTCGGCGACGGTGCCGGAGAAGAGGAACGGATCCTGTGGCACCAGCCCCATCTGCGCCCGCAATGAGCGCTGCTGAACCGCCCGCACGTCGACGCCGTCGATCTGCACCGCGCCCTGGTCGACGTCGTAGAAGCGGGCGACCAGATTGGCGATCGAGCTCTTGCCAGCCCCGGTCGGACCGACCAGGGCCACCATCTGCCCGTGAGCGATCGCCAGGTCGATGTCGCGCAACACGATCTCGTCGCCGCGATAGGCGAACGAGACCCCGGCCAGCGTGATCTCGCCCCGGATCGGGGGCATCGGCACCGCGCCCGGAGCGTCCTGCACGGCGGGAGGTGTGTCCAGCAACATGAGCACTTGCTCCCCGCCGGCCATAGCCGCCTGGAGCGTAGTGTAGAGCTGGCTCAGCTCCTGGATAGGGGCGAAGAAGCGGCTGACGTACGCCAGAAAGGCGACCATGACGCCGAGCGTCACGCTCCCTTCGGCCACCCACCGCCCGCCAAACCACAGGACGACGGCGGTGGCCAGCATCCCCAGGAACTCGACTGACGGCAGGAAGATGAAGGAGAGGGACATCGCCTCGACGTAGGCGTCACGATTGGCCCGATTCACCTCGTCGAATCGCTCCCGGGCTGGCCCCTCCTGGGCGAACGCCTGGATGACGCGCATGCCGGCGATGTCCTCCGCCAGCCCGCCGACGACGTGGGCCACCCGCTCGCGGGTCGCCCGGAAGGCGACCTGGGCGCGCCGGGCGAAGAGGATCGTGGCCAATATCATCAGGGGCAACGTCAGGAAGGTGAGCAGGGCCAGCCGCGGGCTCATGCTGAGCATGACGGCGACGATGCCCACCAACAGCAACCCATCGCCGATCAGCTGCACCAGCCCTTGCGAGAGCAGCTCGTTGATGACGGCCACGTCGTTGATCACCCGGGAGATGGTGATCCCGGTGATGTGGGTGTCGTGATAGCCCAGCGACAGGCGCTGCAGGTGGTCGAAGAGCTGCTCCCGCAGACTGGCCAGCACGCGTTGCCCCACCCAGGACAGCAGGTATTGCTGCGCCGCGGACATCAGGTAGATGCCGGCAAAGGCGCCCGCCAGCGCCAGGGCGGTCCGCCCCAGCCCGGCGACGTCGCCGGCGATGATGTTCTGGTCGATCGCCACCTTCACCAGGTACGGTGTCAGCAGCGTTAGCCCCGTGTTGGCCAGCGTGGCCAGGAGCGCCAGGATCATGCGGCCGGTGTAGGGGCGCACGGTTGCCAGCAACCGGAGCAGGACGCGGACGTCGAATGGCCGGGCTTCGGCTTCCTCGCCGAAACGCTGTAAGGCGCCGCGTGGGCCCATGTTGGCGCTGGACGATCCGATGG
>JBFGLK010000510.1:0-3388 GCA_041576195.1 Promineifilaceae bacterium (SeqCode) | reverse complement strand
GGGTCAGGGTAGCGGCGGCGCTGCCCCAGCCCAGGTGGGGCGGCAGGCGGCGCACGGCGGCCGCGGTTGGCGCTGCCGGCATGGCCAGCGGCGTCGGACGGATGGCCGGCCTGCCGGCACGAGGCGCCGCGTGGGCCGCGCGCCACGCGGCCCGGCGTGCCAGCAACGCTCGATTCGCCGCCGCGAGCGACGGCGTGGCCAATGGATCGCGGTCGTCCATGGCAGCCACAGGTCGAGCCGACGGACAACGCCATGACGCGCGTCAGACAAAGCGCGCCACAAGCCGCGTTGACACGGGGATCGGCCTGTGCTATGCTCCTTTCTGGAATTGGCCGCATCGGGAAAGAGGTACACCCTCCCCCTCCCCACTCAAGGGGCTCTGCTGCGAGATGGCGGGAACCGGTCGCAGGCAAAGATGCGGTTAAACGGAATCGGTTAAGCAACCAAAGCTGGTGCGCCAACACCGGCTTTGTTGCTTTCTGGCGACCCCTACGAGGCGCCGCCAGCGGCTGACGCCGAGCTGGCCGGTAAAGGCCAACGGCTCAGCGCCAGGCGCTGAAGGCCGACGCGCCGCCAGACGGCGCGTCTGATCAGTTGGGGCGAGGCATTGGGGGCAACGGACGTGAGTCCCCCCTGAGTCAGGGGGTCCTCGGTGGCCATCGACTTGACGAGACTATCGCGGTCGTGATAATCTACATAAAGTATCCACAGATGGGATCGCCCAATCCCGTCGCCGGAGGCCCCTGTGAGCAGTAGTGGTCCAAAGCGCTGCGCAGGGGCTTTTTCTTTTGTTTCACGACGGCCGGCGGCGTCAGGCCGCGGGCCGCAAGGGCACCGACCAGCGAATCAGGTCGGCATTGATTCGCTCCAGGTCCAGCAGGGTGCAATCCTTGACCCGCCAGTTGCGACCGGCCTCCCCGGCCTGGCGCATGGCGTCGGCCAGGGTCAGGGCCTCGTCGCTCCACCCGCCCGAGGCGAAGCCGAAGTAGTAAATCTTCCACTGTCCGCCCTTGGGCACCAGGTAGGCGGTCTGGTTGACCAGGTCCTGCAGCGCCTGGTGCGACACGGGCCGGTCGGTCCAGTGGCAGGCGCCCAGCGCCAGCACATGCCTGGGCCGATTGATGCCCGCCACCTCCACGAAGTGATTGCGCGTCCAGGTGCCGCCGATCTCTTCCAAGGTCGGCACCCGCTCGTCCTGCGCGCCGGCCGCCAGCATCCAGTCCCGGCACAACTCGGGCCACGTGTTCTTCTCGATGAACGGCCCGATGTTCGATTCGATGTACTGCACCACCTGCTGCGGCGACCACAGAGCCAGCTGCATCTGATTGGCCGAGAGGAAGCGGTAGAAGAAGCGCAGATAGGGGTCTGTAACGTGGTAATGGCCCCGGCGCGAGCGGCCGGAGGACTCGGTGACCGGCACGCGTCGTTCGACGAAGCCGGTCTCCCGCAGCACGCTCAGGTATTTCGAGATGTGCCCCTGGGAGAGGCCAGTGTGCTGGGAGATGGCGTGCTGGGTCAACGCCCCGTGGGCGATGGCCCGGATGATGCCGTGGTAGTTGTGCGTGTCGGTGATGAAGTCCTGCAGCAACAGGCGCGGCTCTTCCTGCATCAGGGTGTTTGGCGTGAAGAGCTGGTTTTGCACGTTATCCAGCAGCGGCAGGCCCTTGTCCAGCCGCTCCCAGTATGCCGGCACGCCGCCCAGGATGGCGTAGATAGTGACGTGCTCCGGCGTGGCGTAGTCGGGGAAGAAGTCGCGCGTGGCGCTGTAAGGCAGCGGGGGCAGCTCGAGCTGGGCGGTGGCCCGGCCGTAGAGCGGCGCCTGGTAGGAGAGCATCTCCTTCTGCATCAGGCCGGCCTGTGAGCCGGAGAGGGCCAGGAAGAGGTTGGCGTGCTTCAGCGTGTGATCCCACACCTTCTGCAAGGTGCCGATGATCTCCGCGTCCGACTCGATGAGATAGGTGACCTCGTCGACAAACAGGGCCAGCCGCTCCACCTGGGCCAGCCGGGCCACCTCCTCGAACGCCTGCTGCCAGCTGGCATAGGTGAAGTCCTGGGGTGCGGCGCTGCCCGGATGGCCGAAGTTGAAGATGGTCTGGGAAAAGGAGCGCAGCTGGTGCAACGCCGAGGACGGCTCGGCCACCCAGTAGATGGCCCGGTCACGGTGCTGCTGCATCCAGTGGGTCAGCAGACGCGTCTTGCCCACCCGGCGCCGCCCATATAAGATCAGGAGCGCGGCCTGAGGGGAGGCCCAGAGGCGATCCAGCAGCTTGAGCTCCGTGATGCGGCCGATGAAGTCAGTTTTATTCATGATATAGGTACGAGTATCATACTGGCCAGTATGATAATTGTCGATATAGAGTCAAGTATAATACCTTGGAGTATTATACTATCGGCGATCATACAGATCTCGGGGGGCGGTGTCAAGATCGGGCTACGGGCCAGACGGGGCGGCGAAGGAGCCACGCCATGACCATGCGCAAAGGCCCACGGGTCGCCACCGTGGCGGCCCTGGTCGTGCTAGGCGCCCTGGCGCTCTGGATCAGCCAGGGGCGGGCCCAGACCGAGGCCGATCGCCAGCCGGCGGCGAACACGGCCGGCAGCAATTACCTGTCCATCCAGGGTCGGCTTACGGACGCGCGTGGCCGCCCATTGGACAGGCAGTATGCCCTGACACCCCGGCCTTGCGCCGATAGGGACGACGAGGTCGCCCTGTGCGAGGAGGCGCCGCCACCACGGTTAAGGATGGGCTGCTCACGGCCTACACGCGGGCCAGCGTATGCCCGTATCGACGGGCGTGCGCTCTACCTAGGCATCCAGGGGGAAGACGACCCGGAGATGACGCCACGCTGCTACATCGACAACGTGCCCTGCGCCTGGGGCCGGCGACCGGGCGCTCGCGCCGTGACGAGCGACACAACCAGCCTCCCCTCCCGGGTGAACACCGGCGACGGCTATGGGCTGTTCGCGCAGAGCGCCGGCAGCGCCGGCCTCTACGCCGCCACCAGGTCGGGCCTGGCCAGCTTCGCCCACGGCCCCATCGCCAGCAGCGCCACGTCCTAAGTCGGGACCCGCGGCAACGGCGCGCGGCCGTTTTATCGGAGCGACAGCACGATCATCGACATGAACACGATCGGCGGCGCGCACATCACCCGCGGGGCGGCGCCGGGCGCGACCGGACCCTGTTCCTGCCGGCCATCCGGCGCTGAACGGGCCGGTAAACCGGCCCCAGCGCGGCTCGCTCGCTCCGGAAAAGAATCGATCATATCGTTCGAAGTTTCGGTCGAACGCGCGGAGGCCTGGCGCGTCGACCGTCCGCGTATCCCGCACGCCGGCCGGGTCGTGGGGCCTTCCGGCGGGCCCTACCGGCACGGCCCAGCCCGCACGCCAG
>JBFGLK010000509.1:0-3397 GCA_041576195.1 Promineifilaceae bacterium (SeqCode) | reverse complement strand
TACGAGCGGCGCCCGGCCGCGCCTTCGGCGGCCGCGGCGGCCAGCCCCAGCGCCGCGCCCCGCTCGCCTGACGCGCCGGCCGCCGGGCCATCCGCGCCCCGGGGGGGGCACGTCCTGGCCCTTTTCAGCCCGAAGGGGGGCAGCGGCTGCACGACCGTGGCGGCCAACCTCGCCGTCGGCCTGGCCCAGAGAGGGTACAACACGCTGCTCGTGGACGGGAACTTCCAGTTCGGGACCGTGTCCGTCATGCTTAATCTCAAGATCAGCACGACAGTGCTGGACCTGGTCGAGCGCCTGGAGGAGCTCGACGCCGATCTTGTGGGCAGCGTGGCGGTGACCCACAGCAGCGGGCTCAAGGTGTTGCTGGCGCCCCGCCGGCCCGAGATGGCCGAGCTGATCTCCGCCGATCACGTGCAGCGGCTGCTGTCCCAGCTGCGCACCATGTACGACATCGTCGTTCTCGACACGAGCTCCTGCCTGAACGAGATCACGGTGGCGCTGCTGGATCAGGCAGACCGGGTGTTGATGCTGGTAGAGCAGAGCCTGCCCAGCCTGAAGACGGCGCGCGATTTCCTGGACCTGGCGCACGGGCTGAAGTACGACCCTGACAAGCTTATGCTAACGGTCAACCGGCACGTGCCCAAGCATCGCATTGGCGTCAAGGAAATCAGCAACATCCTGAAGCGTCCGGTGGTGATCACCGTCCCGTTGGACTTCGAGGCGGCGACGCAGGCTGCGGACGGGGGCCATCCTCTGGTAGCGGGCAAGACCCGCCGGCGCCCGATCGCCCAGGCCTTGATGCAGGCTGCCGGCACGGTCGCGAGCGAGATGGGTCTGGCGCCCGGTCAGGCTGTCCCGGTGGCGGAAGAGAAGGGGTCGCTCTTGGATCGGCTTTTCGGCGCGTAGCGGCGGTTGGCGCGGTCAGGTAGTCAGGTGGTCGAGTCGTCCGGCGGTTAGAATCACTCCCCCAGTCGTCCGCGGGTTGCCCGTTGGCGACTGAGGACTAGACGACCACACGACTGCTGGGACAAAGGGAGACGCCCCGGTGGGGCGTCTCTGCGGTTTCTGGGGGTGGGGGAGACGCCCTAGGCGGGGCGTCTCGACGGGGTCAGGCGGAGAGAGCGATCTCGGCAGCCCGCAGGGTATTCTTCATCAGCATGGCGATGGTCATCGGGCCGACCCCGCCAGGTACCGGCGTGATCGCGCCGGCCACCTCCAGGGCGGAGTCGTAGTGGACATCGCCCACCAGCCGATACCCTCGCTTCTTGGTCGCGTCGTCCACCCGGTTGATCCCCACGTCGATAATGATGACGCCGGGCTTGAGCATGTCACCGGTCACCATCTCGGCGCGCCCGACGGCGGCGATCAACACGTCGGCCCGTCGCAGGTGCTCGGTCAGGTCGCGAGTGCGGCTATGGCAGATGGTCACGGTGGCGTTGGCCTTCTGCAGCAACATGGCCATCGGCAAGCCGACGATGTTGGACCGGCCTAGCACAACCGCGTTGGCGCCGTTGAGCCTGGCGCCCGCCTCTTCAAGGAGGACCATGCAGCCATAGGGCGTGCAGGGGATGAACAGGGGATCGCGCCCCTTCATGGCCAGGCGGCCGATATTGACCGGGTGGAAGCCGTCCACGTCCTTGGTCAGGTCGATGGTGTTGAGCACGGCTTCCTCGTCCAGGTCGCCCGGCAGGGGCAGCTGTACCAGGATGCCGTTGACGTTGGGGTCGGTGTTGAGGGCGGCGACCTCCGCCTCGAGCGCCTTCTGGTCGATGTCCGCCGGCAGCTCGCGTCCGATCGAGCGGATGCCGGCCTCGGCGCACGCCTTCTGCTTCATGCGCACGTAGGTGGCCGACGCGGTGTCCTGGCCGACGAGCACGGTGGCCAACCCCGGCTCATAGCCGTGCTTCGCCTTCATGGCCACCACGCTCTGGCGCACGTCCTCGCGAATGCGGCTGGCGACCTCCTGGCCGTCGATGATGGTTGCGGTCATGGAATGCTCCTTTGCGGTGGGAAAGGGGGTGGTCTGGCTCGCACGGGCCGGCGTGATGCCGGCACCCCCACTAAACAAACTCCCGAAGCCGTGCGGACTTCGGGAGCACCTGTCAACGTTCAACTCATGGCGGTCGGCGTCTCAAACTACTTGGGCAAGAATCGCGTCTCCATGAACTTGTCCAGCCAGATGGCCACCGCGACCGCCAGGGATAGGGCCGTGAATAGGAAGTAGATGAAGCCATACTCGGCCGGATTCGTGCCGATGGCGTAAGTGATGCCGGCAGTGGCGCCGATGCCAAACGCGAGCGACACGACGATCAAGATGAGACGCTTTACCAACATCCAGTGAACCTCCGCAGCGTTGAACCCTGTTGTCGGGTCTAATTCTCGTCGACTTCTCTCTGGTCGTCAACCAGCGTGTTGGTTTCCGGAACCCAGCTCAGCACTTCGCGCACATGGGAGGTCAGTTCCTCCGGCGAAATGGGCTTGGTCAGGTATTTGACCGCGCCAGCGGCGATGCCCCGGCGCTGGCTGTGCACGTCCGTCTTGGCGCTGAGCATGATGACGGGTATCGGCGCCAGCGCGTCTTCCGCCCGCATCAGGGCGCAGACGGTGTAGCCGTCGATGCCGGGCATCATCACGTCCAGGATGACGACGTCGGGCGCCCGATGCCGCATCTTGGCCAGCGCCTGATAGCCGTCTTCCGCTTCGGACACGTCGAAGCCGGCGCGCACCAGCATCAGGCGCAGGAGCGCCCGGGCCATGGGCTCGTCGTCGACGATGAGGACGGATCCGTTCAAGAAGTGCACCTGCTCGGGTCGGCACGCGCGAACAACTGCCCAACAGGTCGAGTCGGGCAGTTGTTATGTTTACTGATGCCTGACCTGGGTACCATTGTAGTCGATTACCCTGGCATGTTCAACCGGCAAACGGCCTCTGGACAGTCATCCGCTTCTCCGTTCGAAAGCGGGGCAGACACCTTCCCGTCGGCCTCGTTCGGGCCCGGACCGTGCGTGCCGGCACCGATCCCGAAGCATGGGGCGATCGTCGCACCCTCCGGCCGGGTCGTCGCCAAGGATGACCATCGACCGCGCCGGTCAAGACGCCGCCGTCTCCCCCTCCTCCAAACTCGTTGGCGCCGATTCTTTAAGGTCATAGCGCAGGATCGGGCGCGGACGGACGTGGCGCGCGACTTCCGTGAAGCCGGCACGGGCAAAGGTGGAGGCGAACCCCGTGTGCGACGCGCTGGGCGTGAGATCCGCGTCCAGCGGGTAGGCCTCCAGCGCGGCGGCGCCAGCGCGTTGGGCGGCGTCGACGGCCGCGGCGATCAGGGCGGTCGCGACGCCCTGCCGGCGATAGCCCGGGCGCACGAACAGGCAGGAGAGCGACCAGACCGGCGCGTCGT